>CAZKUB010000252.1:0-2133 GCA_964555835.1 uncultured Thermoplasmatales archaeon | reverse complement strand
TGATGATGGTAGTGATGTAAAAACATATGAGTACATTCTTGAAGTAGAAAATAGTTACCAGCAAGTAATTGTTCATCGCAATGAAACCAACATAGGTTTTCTGAAGTCTTGTAACAAAGGCATACAGATGACTTATTCTAGATTCCTGCTCTTGTTAAATACTGACGTAATTGTTACACCTGGTTGGTTATCAAGATTGCTTGAATGTGCCCGATCAGATGACACGATAGCTTCTGTAAACCCACTTACCAACACTGCTTCAAATATTAATATTCCCCTTGCACCAGGCGCAAATTTTTATGGTATGGATTATGCTTTGAAGGCGAAGGGTTTTACTTCATACATAGATATAGTCACAGGTGTAGGCTTTTGTATGCTTTTAAGACGCGCTGCCCTTGAAAGCGTAGGTTTGTTCGACGAGATTTTTGATCTTGGTTATTGTGAAGAATCTGATCTCTGTATGAGGTTTACTACCAGTGGTTTTAGAACTGTTCTTGCTGATAATGTTTATGTATATCACAAAGGCCGTGCTTCATTTAAGGATAGGAATGAAAGGTATATTAGGAATCGAAAGATATTTGATGATCGCTGGCAAGAAGAATACAGCAGGCAGTTTTCACTAATCATGAGCAAGGATCCATTAAAGAAAGTAAAGTCCATGTTCAAGCATCCTGCAAAGTGGAATCCTCTTAAAGGCCTGAAAGAAACATATAGATCTATGCGTGAACAAATCTATCAGGGCAGATACGGAAAAATGATAAAAACTCTAATCAAAGGCCTAATTAATCTGCCCTCAATAAAAAGTACAGCTTTTTTGCCTGAGAAGTTGAGTACCTACTCTCGACCAAACAGCTTAAGAGTCACTTATGTTTTACCAAGTTTAGCAGTTGCTGGTGGTGTACTATCGGTAGTTCAACTGGTAAATGAACTTGTTCTACTTGGTGTCGAGGCAAGGATAGTAGCGCTCAAAGAAGATAATAAAATATATGATTGGAAATTTTACTCGCAGCCAATTATTTATTCTAACCTAAATGAATTGTATGCCAGGTTCCCCAAAAGCGATTTGGTAGTAGCAACTATGTGGTTGACGGCACCTTGGGTCTACAAATTACAGAATGCTGGCTTATCCAAGAAAAGTGCTTACTTTATTCAGGATTTTGAAAGCTGGTTTTACCCAAATGAAGATGAATATACACGGAAAAAAGTGATTGATACCTACGGGTTGATTGACAACCGAATTGTTAAATCAGATTGGTTGAGATGCTTAATACAGAATGAGGGCTATACGTCTACAAAGATACATTTGGGTATGGATTTAAGTGTTTTTTATCCGAGAGATATTTACAAAACGAACAAAATCAAAATACTTGCTATGGCTAGACCAAAAACACCTAGGCGAGGTTTCAATAATCTTGTTGAAGCACTAAGAATAATATCAAGTGAGGTTTCAGACTTAGAAATAGTGTTCTTTGGGGAACCTTTTATAAGCAGAGAGTTACCTTTTAAATATAAAAATGTAGGGGTCGTTTATGATCAAAATTACTTAGCAGAGCTATATACTTCTGCTGATGTATATTTAGATGCTTCTGATTTTCAAGGTTTTGGAAGGCCGGCGCTTGAAGCCATGGCTTGTGGAACAGCTTGTGTGCTTACGAATTGTGGCGGTGTAAATGAATATGCTAAGGGTGGCATTAACTGCCTCACCGTACCTCCTAAAAATCCTTATTTGTTTGCAGATGCTGTTATGAAAATTTTGAATGACAACAAATTAAAAGCACGCTTAATTCAAGAGGGCTTAAATACGGCTAGTATGTTCTGTCATAAAAGAGAGGCCAAGGAAACACTTGATTATTTTATGGAAATCCTGACTGATTAGGGCTTCCTGAATAGCAAAAAATCTTTAAAAGAAAGCTTTTTAACCGCTTTTATGCTAAATTAGTGCAAGGAAAATGCTCAATAAACATAGAAAAACCTTGTATTTGTTGTGAAGTCTATGTATCGGAAAAAGACAATCAGACCACCATCGACGTGGGCGTAGGGTTTTTGGAAACCGGGGCTGTTAAGGAAACCCTATCTTATTTAAAAGGAGTTTATATGTTTAAAAAAAATATTGATGTTTATCTAACAAATGCT
>CAZKUB010000251.1:0-2798 GCA_964555835.1 uncultured Thermoplasmatales archaeon | reverse complement strand
GTCCCGCCCCGCTTTGTTTTTCTAATAATAATATTATATATTTGATCGGCACTTCAAAAAACCCAGGTTGGGAGGTGGTTTTATACTCATAATAATCATTTTCTTAATTATAGTTGCAATAGTAATTTTTAATTCATAGGAAATTGGTATATAACTATTCTTGTCATATTAACAATTTTATTTGTATATGGTGAAACAATTAAATTTGTACCACTTATAAAATAATGTGGTTTAAATTAAGTGAAAAAATATATTACATAAAAGATTAGGGAGTGATAATTTTGAGTGTCAATTCATTTGAAGAGTTAATGCAACATAAAGGACATAAAATAAAAATTGTAACATATGGAGAACCTCCAAAAAATATAGCCATTGAATGTCTTGATTGTAACACAGTATTAATGGACTTTGACAATACTACAGACGAGTTAGAGCTTACGGATGAAATGCTTGCTCGTAATGATGATATAGACAATGCTGTACATAAATGTATATGTACTCTTGTTGAAAAAGAAATTGACTGGGATATGGAAATTATAGGTGATGTTACAGAGGCAATTAAAACAGTTCTCCATAATGGTTATGGTATAAAAGTATATCATCCAAGCGTTATTATTGAAAAAGATGGTACACAACATTATGGAAAATATGATTATTAAAAAAGTTTTTCCCCGCCCAAATCGAAAAAGGGCTTATATTAGAAACAGCAAACCAGAAGTCCTGAACCAATTGGGTGACAGTGATTGCGGAAGCAACGACCACGCTGTTAGGCTGTTACATTTGGGCGGGAAAATATATTTTGAAAGGAGAATGTTACATGTATTTAGCTGAGTTAATATCAAAAATAACAATTAACAAAAAAGCAATAAAGATATCTAAAGCACTTACACCATATCAAGCAGTTGATATTGTCAAAAAGAAAATTGCTTAAGGAGGTGAGATATTCATGAAAAAAAGAATAATATGGCAAAACTATAATATTGAGGTTGATAATGATTTCTATAATGAAAATTATCCAGAATTAACCGAAGATGAAAGATACACAAGAGCAATTGAGGACAGTAACATGTTTTTGGACGATGAAAGAGACAATTTGAATATTCAACTTGATAATTCAATCCTTGTCATTGCGGATTTAGGTTTATGGAATGGTAGGAGACAAGGCTATAAAATTATCCAAAGTGGAAATATTCAAGACATTCTATATTCTGATTGTGATTATGTGGAATGGTACTCCGATGGGTACAACATCAGAGCAAAGATGTCCCACCACGACGGTACAAATTATATAGAATACCGTGAAATTCGTGGTAATGTAAATATAGACAATCTCACGAGTAAAATCTACAACAACATGGACGTTTCAAGAGCAGAGATTAACAGGTACACAAGAAGTTTATTGCCATATGTGGCAAAAGTTTACGGGTGGCCGTGTAGGTCTAAAATAGCTGTTTGAAAGGATGATTTGCCCATGATTGGTTATCTGTCACCAAAAGGTAAATTCTATAGATGCGAGTCTTGGGGACATGTGAGCAAAGCTCGTGAAATCTACGAAGAAATTTACAAAGAATATAGTAAAGTAAGGTGATTTTATGGTAATAAGACTACAGACGATAGATGACTTAGGGAGGATTGTGATCCCTAAAGAAATTGTAAAAATACTTAAAGTAAAAGAGGGTGACCCTATAGCAGTATTTTTTAAAGATGACACGATTATGATTAAGAAACATTTTCCATTATGTAGTAAAGGAAGGATGATTTAAATGAAAGCTACAGGTATTGTAAGAAGAATCGATGATTTAGGGAGAGTTGTTATCCCAAGAGAAATAAGGAGAACATTAAGAATAAGAGAGGGAGACCCCCTTGAAATTTTCATTGAGGATGGCGGTATATTGTTTAAAAAATATTCTCCTGTCGGAGAGCTAACAAAATTTGTACAGGAATATGCAAATTCGTTGTATAAAACAACAGGGCGTTATGTTTTTATCACAGATACCAACGACGTAATAGCTGTTGCGGGTGTTTCGAAAAAAACTTACTTGAATAAACCCATAAGCGAAAAACTTGAAAAAATTATTTCGACTAAAGTTTATATTAACATTAACTCAACACACGAGATGTCTATAATCGATGATGCTGTAACCCTTGGCTGGAACAAAACTATAGCACCAATAATTTTTGAGGGAGAAGCAATAGGCTCTGTAATAATAGCTTCATCAACGGATATGTTTGGAATAACTGAAGAAATGCTTGTTCAAACAGCGGCAGATTTTCTTTCACAACAAATGGAAGTGTAGTTTCTCATCCAGCATATTACAAATTTTAAAGGAGAATGTATCATGGAAAAATTAGTCGTTAAGATAATACGATTCGATAATGTTCTTATCGGTAAAATAATATCACAGCCTGAAAAGTTACGTGGAGAGAAAAATATTTCAAAACACATTTACAGTGAATGTTATCCTTCCCTAATGAAATATTCCCTATTTATAAGAGGAAGTATTAAGAAAGAAGATGATAATGTATTTGTTTATACATATGACAATAAAGAAGAAGCTATAGAGGTACTCAATATTTTAAGAAAAGAAATAGTTGAAATTAACTTGGGTTTTGGTGTAAATAAACCTAAAGATGATAGTGAAACATATATTTTGGAGTAATTCCCCCCGCCCCTCATATTTTGAGGGGTTATATGGCCTGTTAGTCAAGTGGTTTAAGATACTGCCTTCTCAGGGCAGGGACAAGGGTTCAAATCCTTTACAGGTCACCAGTGGTTTAAACCACAAAAATCTATCCTA
>CAZKUB010000250.1:0-3000 GCA_964555835.1 uncultured Thermoplasmatales archaeon | reverse complement strand
CCACAAGAAGCAAAAGAAATGGAATTCGTGGCAAAATGCCTTGTTGTTGGAAACCGTGCCCGTGTACTAGCTGCAAAAATCAAAGAAGGCATATAAAATGATTAAAAATCAAAAAAATAAGTGCAACTTGAAATATAAAAAATCAGTACCCGCAGAAATACCAATTATATGGGTTAACATATAATATCTTTTTTTTAATCATCCCAGATAGGTTTTATCCAACTGTTTATAACTCTTTTTGAAACATCTGGACGAGACTTAACAATATCTGTTGAAGTAATAACACCAATTATCTCATCGTTGAGACAAACAAGTAGTTTTTTAATATTTTTCTCAATCATTTTCTCCAATGCTTTCTCAATTGTATCAAGAGGATGAATTGTTTTCACATCTCTTGACATGATATCGCAAACTTTTGTATTCTTAGGATTCTTTTTTTCACATATTGTACGCTCAATAATATCACGTTCTGTGATAATACCTGCACATTTATCGTTTTCCAGTACAATCAAACATCCGATTTTAAAATCACGATAAAGAATACTTGCATCATAAACAGATTTATTACTTGAAATAGTAACTACATTTCTAGACATAATCTCTTTTATCAACATCAAAAAACCACTGAAGTATTTAATACAAAAAACGTTAATGACCAACATACTTAAATAGCAATCGGATTAATACAAAAATGGATAAAGTGAAAATAAAAGAAAGAAACGAAGTTCTAAACGACGTAATACGCGAAGGAAAAAAACATCCTAGAGGATGGAAAGCAATACTAGGTGAGGATAGAAATCGTTTTTCAAGAGATTACTATATACTCAACCGTGATATGGGGATATATTTTTTAAAAGAATACAATAAAAACCCTTTTGAAATAAAAGGGATTGGGGGGAAAATCGCAAGAAGAGTCGATGATGAAATAGAGACAGAAATATTAAAGAAATCCGGTGATTTCGGAATACTTCAAGGTGATTTTCAAAAAATACTTAAAAACCTTGAAAAAGGGATAAAACCTGATAAAATCTTTAATGAAGCCATCATGGGAAAAAAAGATTATGGTCTTAAGATACCTGTGAAAGGTAAAGCTTCTTCTTCAAAAGAAGCTTTCAAAAACATAAGCAGTAATCTTTCAGATAAACATAAAAAGATTAATTCAAAAATTGAGAAAATGGCCTCAGATGATGGACTTTACAACTCTTATGGATAACTTTTTTATTCTAGATATTTTTTAATTTCTTTTTCAGCTTTTTTTCTTTTTTCTTGTAATTCAAGTAGCATTTTTTCTATAAGCTCTGATGCATGTTTTTTACACTGTCCACACATTTTTTTACCATGTTTACAGTCATTATATAACTCATTTAGCTCCTTGTCATCTTTTATTAAATGATATAAAAATAATTCATAAACTACGCATTCATCAGGTTTTCCACCATGTTTTTTTTGCTCTTCAAGGCTTACTGCGCCACCTGTTTTACTACTCATAATTTTTTTTCTTGCAATTTCAGGGGTATCTGTCAAAAATATCGCGCTTTCTGGTTTTGATGAGCTCATCTTCTCACCAGTAAGACCTGTCATAAATCTATGAAAAGTAGCGGAGGGTTGAAAAAAACCATATCCTCCAAGTTTAGACTCAGTTTTTGCAAGTGCTTCATCTATTTCAGGTATATCGCTTTCTTTTGCTTTGTTTATATAAATCGCTTTGTAATCGGTTATTCTTTTTAAATCATTAAAATTTAGTTTATACAGTATCTTTTCAGCGTTATCTAAAAGTTTTACTATATCTTCATCAACTTTTACAAAAACACCGATTTTTTTATCTTTTGTAACAGTTACATTATATAGTCTGTGTGCCTGTGCAATACCCCTGCTTAGCCTTATATGTGGGTCTTGATCGACACCCACAGGCACAAGAGTAGGTCTGCTTCCACCATATTTTTCTAGTTGTACATGTAATATATCCCCTGTTTGAATAATTGGTGAAAAAACATGAGCCATGTTTGTTTGACCATTAAAACCATATGTAGCCTGCATTTGTGACCAGTTGATTTTTTTGCTTAGAATATATGCCATGTCTTTTACATCTTCTTGTTTTGACTGAAAATATATACGGCATTTTTCAGGTTTAAGACCTAGTGCTATATAGTTTTTAACATATTCATTTAACGCGTATTCTTTTGTTTGTTTTAAAGTAAATCCCCTTGTCGCATAGGCCTCTATATCTGCTACAGCTATGTTTATATCAGCGCCAAGTCTCTGATAGTATATTACTTCATCTATCACCATTTTATGTCCTAAATGCATTTTCCCCGAAGGCATAAGCCCTGTGAGTATCGCCCATGGTTTTTTACAAAGTATTGCTTTTTTAATCTGATTAAAACCGCGGTGTCCAAATATTATCCCTCTTCTCAAAAGATGATGTTGTTCTGGTAAATCTTTATATAAATCTTCTGTGAATTCTTCTATTCCAAATTCATCTCTTAATCTTTTGTAATCCTGATATGTTGTTGAGCTCCAGGGGTCTATTTTCATATTCTATCAAATATAGTTAAACACGAAGTATTTCAAAAAAGTTGCCTTTTAAAATTATTAGATTTAAAAAATAGTACGCTGAGGGGGAGATTTGAACTCCCGCTCCCTGATGGGAACCGGTTTTCAAGACCGGCGCGTTGGGCCAGGCTTTGCTACCTCAGCATAGCTAAAATGTATAATGCATGTAAGTAAAAAGAGATAAAAAAGAGTTTTGTTAATTTTATGATCTTAGGACAATCTCAATATTTACGCCATCAGGAACTTGTATTCTCATGAGTTGCCGAAGTGCACGATCGCTTGCATCAAGATCAATGAGTCTTTTATGAATTCGCATTTCCCAGCGGTCCCAGGTTTCTGTACCTTCCCCATCAGGGCTTTTTCGACATGGTACTTTTAGATGTTTAGTTGGAAGTGGGATAGGTCCACTCATTTCTACACCTGTGCGCTCTGCAATCATTTTTATTT
>CAZKUB010000249.1:0-2049 GCA_964555835.1 uncultured Thermoplasmatales archaeon | reverse complement strand
GTCCTACCGGACGTACCATTTTTATTTTCTACCACAGGTCCTTTATGGGTGGTGAGTGTAGCTCAGTTGGTAGAGCCCCGGATTGTGGTTCCGGTTGTCGCGGGTTCGAGCCCCGTCATTCACCCCAAAATTTAAGGCTTAAAAGCAAAGGGATTGTTACAACCAAAGAACTTATCAAACATAAAATTTCTGAAGCTACGCTTTCAAGGCTAGTAAAAAGTGGACAACTGGAACGCATAACTAAAGGTCTATACATACATCCTGAAAGCAGTGTTATAAAGCCAGAGGACTTTGATTTCGTATTTGCATGTACTAAAATTTGGCAGAGATGCTGTGGTGGGCGGTATTACTGCTCTATTCCACTATGGCCTAATAGAGCAAGTACCTACTCAAACTTGGGTTATCGTAAAAAAAAGAACAAGAACAAAAGATAAAAGGTTTAGGCTTATTCCTATGGATAAAATTAGCAGAGAAGGAATTATTCAAAATAAAAGTTACAGAATAACATCCATAGAACGTACTATTGTAGAAGCTTTTGTTTACGCTAACAGAATTGGTTTAAGAACAGCTATAGAGGCTATAACAAGGGCTATTAAAAGAAAATTAACAACAATAAATAAGATTTCAAATACAGCTAGAAAAATGAAGCAAGAAAAAGCCTTAATAAAAAACTGGGAGGCCATTACAGGAGCTATCTCAGCATGAAAACAAACAAAGATTTGGCTATTTCAATAAATAAAAGATACCGCAGCGGTCTTCGTTAAAACAACTACCAAACGCTACGGTAAAAGCTCTCTATTCGTCCAGCATTTTACGCTGGCTCTGGACAATGACCTGGACATGGACCTTTTGCAACACTAACGTAATCCTTGAACGACGTTATCCGGCAAGACCATGTACTCACAAGACGGAAGCCTATATTGTTGTTCCTGTTGTCAGGGTTGTTGTTGCGATTCGTTGAACGACAATTGTCAGCGTTGTTGTTCCAACTGCCACCGCGTATTACGCGGTTAGAGCCTTGTACGGTCATTGTGCCAAACCTTTATTTCACACAAATTCTTTTCTCCTTAAATTCACAGTGTTGCCATAACTTAAATGCGATATCATGCTGTGCATGGAACTGATGAATGATTCTTCGCTAATTATTTCTTTTATAAATTGATCTTTTCTTTTTTTTATTTTTCTACGAACCCTAATCAAATTCCTTCGCTGAATCCTTATTAATGATGGATGTATGTTAAAACCTAAAAACGGAACGCCCTCAGTAACAGGAGCTATCCTTGTAACATCTTCCTTAAGTTCAAGTTCAAGTTTATTTCTTAAGAATTCTCCTATAACATTCAATAAATCATTTAACTTGTCTTTTTCGTCAGCAAAAACAATAAAATCGTCCATGTATCTAATATATCCCTTCACCCTTAAACGATCTTTTAGAAAATGATCCAACTGACTTAGATAAAAGTTTGCAAAATGCTGGCTGGTTAGATTTCCTATTGGGAGGCCTTTGCCGTCCTTATATCCCGGCACTTTATGGTCAATTATAATGTCAATTAACTTTAATAATTTTTTGTCCTTAATAACTCTTCTAAGAAGCTGCTTTAAAACATCATGGTCAATACTTTCAAAGTACTTCCTAATATCACACTTTAAAAAATACTTATATTTTCCGGCAAACAGTGCTGCCTTTTTTACTGCTGCATGAGTTCCCTTATTTTCTATGCAGGCATAAGTATCAAAGATCATTTTGTTAGTAATGACGGGTTCTATAACATTACAAATAGCGTGATGAACAACTCTATCCCTAAAATCTGAGCTACATATTTTTCTAGCTTTAGGCTCCCTTATTTCAAACTGCCTGTATGGTCCAGGAAGGTAATCCTGCGAAATAAGCTCATTTTGTAATCCTATTATTTCATTTTCAAGATTAAAGTAAAATAACGATACCTTTGTTTTGGTTTTCTTACCCTTTAGTGCTTTTTTAGAAGCTAAAAGCATGTTTTCAAAACTTACAACCTGTTCAAACAGATTATTATACCGCTTCATCTAATT
>CAZKUB010000248.1:0-1501 GCA_964555835.1 uncultured Thermoplasmatales archaeon | reverse complement strand
AGGCTTTATCTTCTCGGTCTTGATGGGCTTGAGGTAATCTTCATCAAACTTAACCATTTCTACAGGACGGTATTCTTTCGGCTTATCCTTTGTTATTTTTAAACCCCACACTTCCATACTGTCTTCTTCTGGCAGTTTTTCCACTATAATACTACGCATTTCTTTTTCTGATAATCCTGTTATACGCAATCGCCTATAACCAAAGTCTATAAAATCCCAGTCAGCATATTTTTTGTCCACCCTTGTTCTGGGGTCTTTGAAAAGTTCATCTTCCTTCCAATCCTTACCATATATCCTGTCGTGGAGGTCTTGGGCTAACAACTTCCAATGAGATATATTATCTTCTCGCCTTTTTTCCATCGGCACATTATCGTAAGGTTTTATCCCGATAGTCCAGTCCCTTTGCGGGTGGGTAGAAGCATATTCAATAATAATTTCTAATATCTCCTCAACGCTTACAGAATTGGCTTTCAGCCGTTCATTCTCTGCTTTGAGGGCTTCAATTTGCTGATTAAGCATATCCATTTTATGTGCAATTTCGTTGTATTCTATACTCATCTCCTACTCCTTTGTTTTTTTAGGGGGAGCGACAGTGAGAGATTGGTCAGATACGACATCCTCTACTTGGTCTTTCTCCCCCCAATTTTTTATAAATAGGTTTCTTAAGAATATTTTAGCTGGTTTTCTTATTGCCCTGTTATGAGCGTGTCCTTGCTTTAATCCATTTTTAATCTGCTTTTCTTTTTCATAGTCATAAATATTTCTATATTTCTCTGTTCTCGCTTTTATAAATGAAGTAACTATCTGATGGCAATATTTCTTAAGGTTATGATTCCAATTTGCTTTCTTACCTATTTTTTTACTCATTACAGGAGATAGCCCTGCATAAGCCCATAAAGACGCTATGCTTGGTGTTTTATCAAAGTTTATCTCGCTTAAAATCTTAGACACCATTACATCTGCAATACCTCTTATACTTGTAGCCCATTTATAAATCTCTGTTGGGTTCTGTTTCCAATAAGCAGATATTTTCTTTTCATACAATTTTTCAATCTTTTTGATACTATCTAATTCATCTAACAACTCTTGAGGTGGGTATAATTCAATACGATTGAAATTACTTATTGAGTGTGCCAACGATATCCTTGCTTTTTGGATTTTGTTATAATAGGTAACTAACTTTTTTAATTCAGAAACTCTTGGTGTTATTTTGTGTTCTTTTGCGTGGCAAAGCGTGCAAAGTGGTTCAAGGTTTTTAGGCTTATTGTTCTTGTGGTTATAGTCTTTGTGGTGTGTATGGTGTGCTTCTTTACCACAGCGGTTACAAATATGTTTAGGCATTGTATCTCCAAATAAATAAGGCACATTTCGGTCAGCGATAGAAAAACGGTTTAGGTTTTTCAGACCTACTTTGTGCCTTGATTTGGACAATAAAAAATCCGCTTCCCTATCGCTATTTACAATTATAGCATAATTTGACAGTTTGTCAAGCATTCTTTAC
>CAZKUB010000247.1:0-3686 GCA_964555835.1 uncultured Thermoplasmatales archaeon | reverse complement strand
TACAGCGAAATCAAAATCTTTTTTATCTTTGATTACAAACTTAATTTGATCTTTTTTTCTAAGTTTTAAAATATTTGCATATACATTGTTTTTGTCCATTTTTGAAGAGGGGCATTTAATATCTAAAGAGATTAAAAGATTATTTGATTTGGGTAGTTTTTCGATATCTATGCTTCCGTTTGTTTCGATACACACTTTGTATCCTTTTTTCAAAAGTAAATCCATAAAATTTAAAACGTCAGCTTGTAACAATGGCTCACCGCCAGTTATACAAATATTTGAGCAAGGATATTTCGAAATCTTTTTTATCAGCTCAGAAATTTCAAGTTCTTTTCCTTCTTCATAAGCATATTTTGTATCACAGTAAGAGCATCTTAGGTTACAACCAGAAGTTCTAATAAATATATTTGGAAGTCCCATCCATTTTCCTTCGCCCTGAATCGAATAAAACAACTCGTTGATTTTCATTTTAGAATGCCTAAAATAAAACTGATTTAAATATTTACTTGTCTTAATCTTTCATATTGTTGAGTTAAGAGTATATGCAAGTGTATCTGCATACTCATATGCATAAGAAGGTGATAATGCTGATGATGATGCTGATGATAATACCTATAAGTATACAGATGCGTAAACATGTAAGAATGTAATTGAGTACTTACATTCATTTAACTAGTAATATGATAATACTTGTAGTTTGGTAAAATCTTGTTTTTTTTAAGTTTTCATCTTTCTAGCTAAATATACAAAGGGTGTATCACAAACTGTAACGATTACTTTCATTATCATTGATGTAAAAAATATCTGTGCGATAATTTCCCATGAGAATATACCTGCAAATGCAATTAATGCAAAAATCGTATTGTCTAATAGTTGGCTTGTAATTGTTGACAAATTATTTCTTAACCATAATTTCTCTTTTTTATGCTTTTTTTTAAGTTTTGCAAAAAACCATACGTCATAAGTCTGTGAAATTAGATAAGCTACTAAACTTGCAAAAGCAATCCTTGGCAGTACAGAAAAAATAGCAGCCATATGCTCGCTTAGAAAATCAGATTCATGAGGAATAAATTGAATCGTCATCTGCATAATAATAGTTGCTGTAATTAAAACAAAAAACCCAATCCACACAGATTTCTGAGCATCTTTTCTTGAATGATTCTCATTAAGAATATCTGTTACTAAAAATAACGATGAATAGATTACGGTGCCTAAAGCAGTTACAAGTCCAAAGATTTGTACTGTTTTCATTACTTGTATATTTGCTAGAATTACTGCTATAGCGGTCCAAACATAAAGACCAGTTTTTCCAAAAAGCTTGTATGCTAACATAACCATCGATAAGCTAATAATTAGTGTTCCTAACCATAATAACTCATTTATCATTTAAAAAAGAAAATATTTATTTCGCTTTTAACCTTTCTATAAATTAATGGGTAAATTAGATTTTCAGATTAAAACACAGGATGGACTTGCAAGAACAGGATTGTTAAAACTAAAACATGGATGTGTAAATACTCCTGAATTAATGCCAGTTGCAACCAAAGCAACTGTAAAAGCTTTGAATTCAGATGATTTAACTGAGATGGGTGCACAAATTCTAATTTGTAACACTTATCATTTAATGTTGCAACCAAATGAAGAGGTTATTGCAAAAATAGGTGGATTGCATAAATTTATGAACTGGAACAAACCACTGGTTACAGATAGCGGAGGTTTTCAAGCATTTTCATTAGGTCTGGGTAAAGAACATGCTGTTGGTAAAATGTATTTTTCCGGTGAGGGATATCCTGTGAGCAAGCCAAGTGGTAAATCAATAGCTAAGATAAATGATGAAGGGATTACTTTTAGATCGATTTATGACGGCTCACGTCAATTTTTAAACCCTGAAAAATCTATTAGGATTCAGGAGAAAATAGATGCAGATATGATACTTGTTCTGGATGAATGTACGTCTCCATTATCAAGTAAAGAATATACGGCAAAAAGTCTGCAGCGTACGCATAAATGGGCAAAGCAATGTATCGATGTGCATGAAACTGATCAGGCGTTAGTAGGAATCGTTCAGGGTGGACATTGGCAGGATCTCAGAGAAAAAAGTGCAAAATATATCTCGTCATTGGATTTTGATAGCTATGCTATAGGCGGATCTCTTGGTAAATCAAAACAAGATATGTACAATGTTTTAGACTGGACCATTCCTAATCTTTCCGAAGATAAACCTCGTCATTTATTAGGGATTGGTGTTGTTGAGGATATCTTTGAATCAGTTGAAAGAGGAGTTGATCTTTTTGATTGTGTATCTCCTACAAGAATTGCAAGAAGTGGATTTGCCCATATCTCCCCACCACTTGGAACGAAGAAAAATAAGTATCGCTATAAAATAAAATCAATTAAGTATCAAATGGATGACTGGCCAATTGATCCTAACTGTAACTGTAAAGTATGCAGGAATTATTCTCGTGCTTATATTTATCATCTTTTAAAAACAGAAGAGCTTCTTGGCTATAATCTTATTAGTTTTCATAATGTATATTTTATGCTTGAGTTGATGAGAGAGATACGAAAGGCTATTGAACAAGAGGCTTTTCATAAATTAAAGAAAGGGTGGATTGGTTAAAGTGGGCCTGTTGAGAGGCACACTTTTCAATAGGGGTAAATCCCGGTGAAACATCCACTAATGTTAGTGGTTTTGAATAAGATAGTTTTATATAGTTATCTTCATTGCTTAATAGTATGGTTCGAAAAAGTGAACATATGTTCGATAAAATGAACATAACGCCTTTGGGCTTACAGATACTTACTTTTTTAGCTCGTAATCCAGATAAACAATTTTATATCAGAGAGATAGCTAAAAATATGGATAAGAGTGTTGGTGGAACTCATAAAACTCTTAAATCATTAAAAGAGATGAGTTTTATTAAAGAAAACAAAAGTGGAAAAAATATTTATTATCAGATAAATCAAATGAATCCTTCAATTAAAAATTTTAAAATATTTGTAACTATAAATGAATTAACGACTTTAGTAAATAAACTTAAAAAAATATCAAAAAAAATTGTTCTTTTTGGAAGCTGTGCGGTTGGTGAAGATACAAGTGACAGTGATATTGATATACTTGTTTTAACAGATGAAAAGAAAAAAGTCAATAAGAAGATTTTAAATTCTAAATTTAATAGAGCGATTCAGGCAGTTGTTGTAAACACTGGAGATTTAATGAAAATTAAGGAAAAAGATAAAGGGTTTTATCAGGAAATAAATAAAGGAATAACATTGTGGGATGTTAAAAGTGAATGATTTTGAACGCTGTATAAAAGAAAGACGATTAATCAAGATTAAACCTTCAACTGAGATGATTCAAAAAGAAGTTGAGAGCGCAGAATATGATCTTGAACGGGCTAGAAATAGTCTCGATGGGGGAGATTGTAAATGGGCTGCCGTGCAATCCTATTATTCTATGTTTCATGCTGCAAAAGCATTAGTTTTGAAAAGAGGATATCGTGAGAAGAGTCATTTTTGTTTTATTATTGCTCTCAGAGAGCTTTATGTTAAAAAAGATAAATTAAATGCAGAACTGGTTGAGAATCTTGAACTCTGTATGAGTTTAAGACATGAAGCAGATTATGGACTTACTTATCATCAGGAAAGTGCTGAAATAGCTATAAAATATGCAGAAGATTTTCTAA
>CAZKUB010000246.1:0-5546 GCA_964555835.1 uncultured Thermoplasmatales archaeon | reverse complement strand
AACCTACGAATTTTAAGACGGCTATGGTCACTGCAGCTCTTGGATGGTTTTTTATATCGCTAATAGGTAGTATACCTTTTTGGCTAATACCATATAATGGTATATCTCCGATGGATCCTTTGTCAGGTTTTTTTGAGTCTATGTCAGGTTGGACTGGTACTGGTCTTACAATGGTAGAAAATGAAGAATTATTGCCGTATACACTTCAATTCTGGCGTTCATTTATTCAGTGGATCGGAGGAATCGGGGTTATAGTGTTAACACTTAGTATTCTAGCACGACCGGGTACTGGTTCATTTGTTCTTTATAAGGGTGAAGCCCGTGATCAAAAGATGCATCCGTCTATTGTTTCAACGGTTCGTACTATTTGGTGGGTATTTTTACTTTATACTATTATTGGTATTGTTGCTTTGACATTAATCGGTTTTGCAACATCTGATGGTATGGATCCGTGGCAGTCTTTAAATCATGCGATGACTAGTCTTGCTACTGGTGGTTTTTCTGTTACAAATGATAGTATCAGCAGTTTTGGGGTTATAAGTCAAATAGCAGTCATTGTTTTAATGGGCATTGGTGCAATAGCCTTCGCAGCTCATTATGATTTACTGAAAGGTCGTATTAAAAAATTCTTGTCAGATGCCCAGTTTAAAGCAATGATTATAATTATTATTATTGGTGTTATTGTTTTAACATATATCAATTTAAATGAGGCAGTAGCTGATGGTAATCTTTTGTATTCTTTGAAAATATCTGCTTTTCAGTTTACATCTGCAATTACATGTACTGGTTTTGCATCTGTGAATGATATTGGTTCTTGGACGGATCCTGCATTACTTATTATTGCATGTGCTATGATCATTGGTGGTGCAGCAGGTTCTACTGCTGGAGGTATCAAAATATTTCGAGGGATACTTCTTTATAAAGGTGTCTCTTGGAGAATTAAAAGAGCTATTTCTACTCCAAGGCGTGTTTTTGTTCACAAATTTGGCAATAAGTCGCTTTCAAAAGATGATGCAACTGATTTAATTAACGAAGCAGCTATTATTTCTTTTATGTGGGTTATTTTATTATTTGTAGGTGTCATAATTATTATGCAAGTTACTGGAGAAGCCCTAAGCCAATCCTTCTTTGAGGTTTGTTCGGCACAGGGAAATGTTGGACTTAGCACAGGTATAACAAATATAAATATGGATTCAATGGCAAAAACAATGCTAATTTTTAATATGTGGATAGGCAGATTGGAAATAATCCCAATAATTGTACTTATAAAATCAATGTTTGGATTTAAGACTAATATACTTTAAAAAATCTATTCGTTTTTCTTAAGTATGCTAAATTGCTCATCTTGTAGTTTTTTAATATGTACATCTACTTGATGTATTGCACCAAGAAGTTTTATTGCTTCTTCATCTTCAGGTGCAGGAGGTGCAGATTCCCGTGGATTTGCCTCTTTTTTCTTATGAAACTCAGATTGTTGATACTCTTGATTAAGAATATGTCGTGCTTCTTTTAAAACCTTTATTTTTTCACTAATCTCAGTAATTTTTTTCATATGTAATTCTTCCATTAAATCTAAAACTCTTGTTTACTGGTAATATGTTAACTGGTAAAATAGTTTTACTCAAGAATCATGTTTTGTAGTCCTGTGTTTTCATCAAGCTCTCGTTTAAAATCAATGTTTGTTTTAAGAATTACAATTTCAGCGGTGACACTTACAGTTCCATTAAGTAAATGTCCACCTAATGCTTTCTTTTTTTCATCTCCAAGTACTATATGTAAATGTGGCAAATACTCATCTTCTTGTTTGCAGATGTTTCCAGATATGCTAAGTATCTCTAGTGGTTTTTCAAATATTTCTGGTGAATAATTTCCTTTTTCTTTGAAATATCCAAGTTCCGCTTTATCTAGTTGACCGATACCAGATAAAACAACTGCTGATGAAATATCATGTTTTTTACATGCTTGTTTTATTTTTTCTATTAAATTTTCTTTTGGCATTAATCTTATAAATACAATGTTTTTTTTCTCTTTTGACTGCATGTTTATAAAACCTCTTTTTGGGGTAAATAAAATCAATACATATAAAGATAAATGAAATAATTAATGATACTCAATGAAAGAATACAATTTGGATAATCTGACAAAAGAAATAAATCAATGCAGAAAATGTGATTTGTATAAAACACGAAATAATCCTGTTGTAGGAGATGGATATAGAGATGCAGATGTTCTTTTTATAGGTGAAGCACCAGGTAGAAATGAAGACACCCAGGGTAAACCTTTTGTTGGTAGAGCTGGAAAGATACTTGATGTTTTACTTGAAAAAATTGGTTTGAATAGAAATCAAGTTTATATTGGAAATATTATTAAATGCAGACCTCCAAAAAATAGGAATCCCTTAAAAATTGAGATAGACTCTTGTACCAAGTTTTTAGATAAACAGATTGAATTGATTAATCCTAAGATAATTGTTACACTTGGAAATTTTTCCACTCTGTATATTTTTGAAAAATTTGGGCTTGAAAGAAAAAAGATAAGTAAAGTTCATGGTAAAAAGTTTAATACAAAAAATGGTAGATTTGCAGTAATCCCTGTGTATCATCCTGCAGTTGCAGTTTATGATCCAAAAAAAATTCTTGATTTAGAAAATGATTTTAAAACAATCAAAGAATGTTTAAAGGAATATTTTTAAATCCTTTTTTTAACAAAACTTAGCAGTTCTTCGTTAGTGAAGGGTTTTTGTAAAAAATCATCATCTTTTGTTATATCAATATTTTTTATATTGCTTGGTTTCATAGGGAAAAGAGCAGGTTTTTTAGAGCCAGGTGTTAAACTATCGATAAGAAGTAACTCATACTTCTTTTCATTCTCACCTTGCATTAATTCTAAAGCTTCCCTATTGTTTTTAACGGTTATCAGTTTAAAATCGTTTTCTTTAAGTGAATCTTTGAATTGTTCTAAAATATTTAACTTATCATCTATAATCATTATGGTTTTCATAACAATATATGGTATGTGATACAGTAAACTTAAATGTTTTTAAAAAAAGGGGGTAAAGGGAGGGGACGAGAAGCAAGAAGAGGTGAATATAGCATCCCAATATGCCCCCTCCACGGTTTTTTGTTCAAATTAACAATACTTTTTTTGTAGATAATCCTATATAAGAGTATCTTATAAAAACGTCAAAATGTTATTTTTTCAAAAATAAATAATTTTTAGCAATTGTCGTAAATATCATAGGCTGTTTATTTACCTACATAATTAGATACATAGCTAGATACACTAAATATTTATATATTAACGTTAGGATTTTATCGTAAATAAAAAAATTAGGAGAGGATGTAGAAGAATGCAAGAAATGTTTAAGAAAATAGCAAGCTGGTTATTCCTTGTAGGAGTACTTATAGCAGTAATAATTGGTCTTGTAGGCGGAGCAAACATATGGACAGATGCAAGTGGATATATAAATATCACTTTGGCTGCACTAGGATTTATAGTCGGTATATTATCGTTCTTTGCCATAGGAAACATAACTACAGAACGAATCCCAACATTTTTGATAGCCGCACTTATCTTAGTAGTGATTGGCGCAACAGCGACATGGTTCCAACAGTTGAACATGATCGGTGATATATATATGGGAATAGCCGGTACACTAGCAGTTTTTGCTGCTCCTGCAGCAGGTATTTTAGCAATAAGAGCTATCTGGGATGCAGGTAAAACTGAAGAAATTGAGAAAGTAATCCCGAAGATAAACAAATAAAAACAAAAAATCTTTCTCTTTTTTTATTTTTTATATTTAGGTATTATAGGATACGATCTAATTTTGCAAAATTTTTAAAACCCATTTATATAAATTGAGTATAGTCATAGTCATTAAACCACCTATAAATCCAAATAGAATCATGACTAAAACTGGCATTTACTTATTCACCACCGTATCTTCTGAAAATAAGCTTTTTGATTTTGAGATTACATACATTTTTTTACACCTCTTCTCTAAAAGAGATAAATACAATGACATAGTGTAACTATATCATGTTAATATTTGTCTTTAATAGTATAAATATCTTTCTTGCAAAAATGCCAATATGAAAAAATAATCAAATTATAAAATGAAAAATATAATAAAAACTAAAGATGAAAAATAAGATAGGTTTTACATTTTATATATTACAAGACCTGAAAGCATCTTGGGTAAGAAGTATGTTGATTTTTGAGGCATATGTTCACCTGCATCTGCAATTGCTTTAAGCTCATGAATCTTTGTAGCATTCATTAAAACAGAAAAATCAAACTTTCCGGAATCTACAAAGTTTATAGCCTCTTCATCAACACGTGTATACTTTACATGATCCTCAAGATTATTCTGATTTATACCCATAATTTGTTCTAGTACTATTTTATGTAAAATTGAAACATCAAGCGTTCTCCATGTTTTAGAATAATTACTTGCAAGCTTATCCAGCACTTTCTCATCTTTTAAAGTCAAGATATAAAACCGGTCTTTAAGATAAATTGAAAACTTATGCTCATTTTTTGTAGAAATATCATTCATGATCTGGTTACTTATCTTTTCAGAATCATTTTTTCCAACCTTTTTTTCTTCAACTCTAAAATATTTTTTTAATTTAACCAATGCTTCATCCCAATCAACATTCTTTTTGATTAGTCTGTGTGTTGGGAGAATCATAAGACCCTCATCAAACATGTTTACAAGAATAACCATGCGGTAATTAAAAGAAGCATCAGGGTCTTTATCACCTGTTTTTTCTTTCATCTCATCTGCATAGTTAATCGCAGTTTGATATCTATGATGACCATCAGCAATAAATAAAATATCATCTTTTAACTGGTTTTCAACCATTGAAATGATTTCTTCGTCTTCAAGCTTCCAGAGTTTATGATTAAAACCATCATAGCCTACAACATCGATCACAGGCTCATTAAGTACTTCATCTATCTTCTTTTGTATCCTGTTTCCCACATCGGTATAAAGAAGTTGTATAGGCTCAAGATTCGAATGGCATGCCCTCATAAGATTTAAACGATCGGCTTTTGGCTTTGAAAGAGTTTTTTCATGGGCTTTTACAAGCGTATATCCTGGATCAAGTTTTAAAATTATAAAAAAACCATTCATGGTTTTATTCTTACCCTCAAAGTTATAACTTATTTTATAAGGGAAAATAGCTGGTTTATCCAAACTTTTTAAAATTGATTCCTCAATCCAGCTGTCAAATGTTTTTTTAGCACGAGTATATCTATTATTGTTTTCATTATCATCAGGGTTTATTTTACCAAGAATCAATCTTACAAAATTATTAGGATGTTTATTGTAGAGTTTTTCCTGCATCTCATCTGATATTATATCATAAGGCGGTGACATGACATCATCAAGTTTGCCTATTTTCTCTTTATTATAATGTATTCCCTTAAACGACTTTACTTCAACCATAATAAAATCCTCCCTTGAAACTTTTTACAGCCAGTATATTGGTATGTATTAAAAAAGTTACTAAAAAGAAACAGCTAAAAAGTGCTATATA
>CAZKUB010000245.1:0-9628 GCA_964555835.1 uncultured Thermoplasmatales archaeon | reverse complement strand
TAAACCCGGCCTGTATATGTCAAGGTCGATAGGGGATTTATGATGCAAGAAAAGGAAAACGTTGTCGGTTATATATACGGAGATGTCGGAAGTACCGAGTTTAATTTTGCGGTAAACGGACAGAATCTTAAAAAATTTGATTATATTTTTGCCCCGCATAAAGAAGGAAATATGCTTGCTCAGATTCTTGATATAAGAGAGATTTCTGATCTTAAATTTGAAGATGCTGCAATGATGATGCACAGCGGGGAGATGCCTACTATTAAAACTAGTCTTTCTGCTTTTGCAGATGTGATAGGTTACCGGGATAAAAAAGGTTTACTGCAATCTCCAAAATCGCCATTTAGAAGTGGCGCTGCGATAATGCATGCTAATGAAGACTTAATTCGTTATGTACTTGGCCTTAGCGCAAGTAAAGAAAATGGCGCTTATCTTGGTCTTTTAAAAGGCCATGATCTAAAAGTTTTTTTAAATATCGATGCTCTGGTTCAAAAACATATATGTATACTTGCCAAAACCGGCGGTGGTAAATCTTATGCATGTGGTGTTTTAATTGAAGAAATGCTGAAGAAAAAAGTTCCAATGGTTATAATTGATACTCATGGAGAATATCATAGTCTTACCATGCCTAATACAAATCGTAAAGAGAAAAAAAATATGCCTCGTTTCGATATAAAACAGAAAGATTATAAAAATCAGATTAATGAGTATTCTCCTATTGGTTCCAGAGGGGGTATAAAACATATTACACTTAATGGAGTTAATCTTGAAGCACGTGAAATAATCGATCTTTTATCTGCAAAACTCTCAGGGCCACAAATTGGTGTTTTGTACCAAGCAATAAAAGAAGTAAAAGAGTATAAATCTACGTATAATCTAAGAGACATTATTGATTCTGTAAGCCGATCTAAAAGTAACGCGCGCTGGAATGTGATAGCATCTCTTGAATCACTTGATAGTATTGGTGTTTTTTCAGAGAATGGCACTCCGACTACAGATTTGGTAAAACCGGGTAAATGTTCACTTATCAACATGAAAGGTGTCCCCCCGGACATCCAGGATGTAGTGGTTGCTCGCCTTACAAAAGAATTATTTGATGATAGAAAAGCAGGTAAGGTACAGCCGTTTTTACTAGTTGTAGAAGAAGCGCATAATTATTGCCCTGAAAAAGGTGTTGGAAAAGCAGTTTCATCCTCTATTCTTAGAACTGTTGCCTCAGAAGGACGTAAATTTGGAATGGGGCTTTGTATTGTTTCTCAACGTCCTGCAAAAGTTGATAAAAACATTATATCACAGTGCAACACAAACATTATCTTAAAAGTTACAAATCCTAACGACCTAAAAGCAATTATTTCAAGTGTCGAGGGGCTTACAAACCAGACTTATGGAGAAATTCAGCGTCTACCTATTGGTGTCGCACTTATTTCTGGTGCAGGTCTTCAGATGCCTGTTATGACTGAGATACGTACCCGTGAAACAAATCATGGTGGTAAAAGCGTTGGCATCTCAAAAAATACAGCTGAGACAGAAGTAGAGGAACCTCGTGTTCCAGATGCACCTAAGCTACCTCCAAGAATTAATGCACCACCGGTCAAAACCGAGGTGAAACCCAAGGATAATGTCACAGAAAAAGCAAAAACTGTAACTCGTGTTGCAAAACGCTTAGGATGGGTTGATACAGATGATTCTGATGAAGCAATTAAGATACTTACAAAAGAAGCAGAGAAGATGAATGAAAACGTGTATAAATATCTTGAAAGCCTTGCAAGACTTGGAAACACAGTATGCAGTGTTGAGAATCCTAAATGTATGAACTGTCCGGTGAACAGTGGATGCATGTACAGAAATTCAAGAAATGTTGAAAAAAAAGGTTTTTTTAGAAGATGAGAAAGAAGATAATAATATACATATCTATTCTTATATCAACTATCTTATTTTTTTCAGGTTGTATTGATTTTTTAATGCAAAATAATAAATTAACATATGAAACATATCCAACAAAAATTTCGTATACAATATCTTATGGATATAGAGTTAATTGTACCGGAACCGGGGAATATGCTCTTTTTTATGATTGTGACGAGCCTGAGGTTCAAAAAGGCTTAATTTCTTCAATTATCGCCAGTTATCCGTATTATGAGCTAAAAACAATTGCTACTTTTAATCAAGTAAAAAGTTGGAATATTACAAGTGATGTCACAAGAGATTATGACTTAGGGATAACTGCTACGGTTATCTCTGAAAGTTTTATTGTTTCTGATCTAAATGGAAAAAATGCTTTGACAATACAAGAATTGCAAGAAATTTATCCAGAAATTGTCAGTAGATACACAAATACTCAGTCAAAAGATGATATAGTATATATCAATCCAATGAACCCTGAAATAATACATATTGTAAATACGATTGATGAAGAAAACTCATTTATTTTTGCAAAAGAACTCTTCATATGGCTTAAACAAAATACTGAATATAAGACGCATTTAGTTGACCCGGGAGTCCAAACCTCAGATTTTACATTATCTTCTAGAACTGGTGATTGTGATGATCTTTCATTTTTATATATTGCACTTTGTAGAGCCGCAGGAATCCCTGCAAGATTCATTAGAGGGTTTTTACTAGTAGATTCAACTCCAGTTCCTCATGCTTGGACAGAAGTTTTTGTCGGAGGAGGCGTTGGAGACAAGGGTTGGATTCCTGTAGAATGCGCAGGAGTTTCTAGCTCCATTGATATTGAAATACATCAGAATTTTGGATTAGAAAGCTGTGAACATTTAAGAGTTTACAAAGATGATGGAACAGATGAATCATTAAATGTTTCACTGGTAGGTTTTTCCAGCCGATATGATCAAACAAGAAATATCCAGGCAGTATTTTATGCAGAGATATCTGATTATTCTGTTCTACAGAAAAATAGGTTAATAATTGATAAAGAAAATGGCAATAGATATTATAACTAAAATTAAGCATTACAGTTTTATATTAACAAGTTGTTTCGTAGATAAGATGGGATAAAAAACCAACTATGATGTTGTTTTCAATACTGAGGAGAAGACATGAAAACAAAAGTTAAACTTAGCATTTCACTAAAACTTACTTTAATTGTTATCCTGGTTTCAGCTATTGCAATATTATCTATCGCAGTTATAAATACAAGTATGGAGGAAGAACAAAAACACTTCTTAGAAGTACAGTATGACAAATCAGCAGCGTTAATCCATGCTCTTAACTCAAGTATCGCAAGTAGTAAAACTTTAGAGAATCAAACAAAATCAATAGCGATAATAAATAATTTTCAAAAATGGAACGAACATATCATAGAAGTAAATATCAATTTGGCAGACGAACAAGATAAGCTTATAGTTTTTGCATCTACTAATACAGATTTAATAAATTCTTCTTCAAATTCTTATTTAGTTGAAGGCACGAATTATTCAAATTTATGTTACAGCATGGGCAATACTTACTATATACCTCTTATCAAGCAAAAACCCAGGGTGTTAGTTATTTTATCACCAATAAATTTATCCGGAGAAATATATGGCACATATGAAATTATTAGTTCGTTAGAAGCAACATTTGCATATATAGACAGCGTCCAAGATAGTAAGACTAGAAACGTTTTATTTACTTCTTTTCTTGTATTATTTTTAATTCTTTTCTGCTTTTTGTTTTTACTTAGAAAAGTTATTGTAAAACCAATTATTAGATTCAGAGACACCGCTAAAATCTTTGGCAAAGGTGACCTGGACGCCCGGGTAGAAATAAAATCAAAAGATGAATTAGGTGATTTAGCACAAGCATTTAATCAAATGGCAAAGGATCTAAAAGAATCAAGAGATAAAATACAGGATTATAACCAGATTCTAGAAAACCTGCTTCAGCAGAAAGATGAGTTCATTGGTCAGCTCGGCCACGACTTAAAAAATCCTTTACAGCCACTTATAGGACTTTTACCCATACTAATAGAACAAGAAGATGACCCTGAAAAAAAGGAAACGCTCAAACTGATGAATCAAAATGCTGAATATATGAGGGAGCTTATTTTTAAAACCCTGCAACTTGCAAAATTAAGGTCGTCAAAGATTGAATTTGATTTTGAAAAACTTAATTTAAAATCAGAGGTTGATACAGTTATTTCAACAGAAAAAATTATTTTAAAAGAAAAAAATATTGAGCTTGAAAATAAAGTTAATGAAAATATCAATGTTATTGCAGATAGGCTAAGGCTTGCAGAGGTTTTGAAAAATTTAATTTCAAATGCTGCAAAATATACCCAGTCAAACAGTGGAAAAATAATAGTTGATGCAAAAAAGCAGGGGAAAAAAGTAACAGTATCTATAAAAGATACAGGTATCGGAATGAGCAAAGAACAAATTAAAAAATTGTTTGATGAGTTTTATAAAGTTAATGTTTCAACAAGTGAATATCATTCAACTGGTCTGGGTCTTGCGATTTGTAAAAGAATTATTGAGAAACACGAGGGTAAAATATGGGTTGAAAGTGAAGGACTCGGCAGAGGTAGTACTTTTTATTTTACCTTAAAATCTGCAGACGAAAAATAATTAAGATAATATATTATACCTACATGTAAGGTGAATGGATGGAAAAAAGGGTTTTAATTGTCGATGATGATGTTGGTGTTGTTTATACTGTTAAAAATGGTATAGAAAAAATGGACAGTAATTATAAAATTACTTCAGTGAACTCTGGCGATGAATGTCTGCAAAAACTTGCAAATGAAAATAAACTACCTGATTTGATTTTACTTGATATTATGATGCCAGGTATGAGTGGCTGGGAGGTTTTTAAAAGCTTAAGAGAAAATCCATCTTGGGAAAAAATACCTGTTGTTTTTTTAACAGCACGTACAGATAATATTGCAAAGAACGCTGGCAGTTTTTTAGGTAATGATTACATAGAAAAACCGTTTAAATTACCAGAGCTAAAAGAAAGAATTGATAAAATACTAAACGAAGTAAAATAAGCTTTAACATTTTTTTTTAACTGTAAAACAGTGCTTAAGAAAAGCTTATTAATATTCTTATCTATTATATATATTAATAGGGTTTAGTGAGGAGAGATTAAGAGATGGGTGCCAAATCTAAAATAAATAGTTTAAACAAGAGTAGGATTCCATCAAAAATTATTTGTTTTTACATAGTCTGTATATTGCTTGTTTCTATTTTTCCCTTTATAGGTCTTTCTAATGCACCAGAGATTAAACATGAAACGAACTCAGAGTATGTAACTACAACATCAGATTATTATGTGAATATTTCAGTTAATATCACTAGTTCTGAAGATGTTTCTAGTTTTATAGATTTTAATAATAGCCTTGTTGGCTATTGGAATTTTGAGCATATGAATAATACCCATATTTTTGATAACTCAACATATAATAATAATGCAAAAATGATAAATAGATTTCAAAATAATAATACTACAGGTGTATATGGACAAGGGTTTTATTTTAATGGATCTGGTGGTGGACAGTTAAATATAAGTCATGCTAAAGAGTTTAATTTGACTTCAGAGCTTACTATTGAACTATGGTTTAAGGAGTTTGAAACTAGTTTTAACGAGACTTATGAGGATTACGGTTATTGTTTGTCTATAGATAAAACAAAAGATGGTGGCTATATTGCAACAGGATATATCGAAGAGTCTGACAATAAGTCATCTACTGATGTTTTTCTTTTAAAAATTAATTCTAATGGGCAAGAAGAATGGTATAAAATTTTTGGAGAGCCTAATAAAGACGAAAGAGGACATAGTGTAAAACAAACTAGTGATGGAGGATATGTTATAGCAGGATATAAAAAAAATAATACGGAGTATGATTATGGTTGGGTTATTAAAACTAATGAGATTGGCGGTGAAAAATGGAATGAAACATATGGGGATGCTGGAGATGATAATGTTAGTAGGCTTTATTCAATTATTGAAAACAATGATGGAAACTACGTCGTCACCGGTTACACTAGTTCTTATTTCATGCTTTCTAATTTAAGGATTTTTGAAATAAATTCTACCAATGGAAACATGGCTGATGAAGATAATAAAAATCTCACCCTTGGAGGCGCCTTTGCTGATGTAGGATATTGTATTCAAACTGCAGATAGCGGGTATATTGTTGCAGGTTGGACAAGATCTTACGGGTCAGCAGATAGAGATGTTTGGCTTTTAAAAATAAATTCAACTTATGATGAACAATGGAATGAAACTTTTGGTTCAGATAATATTGATGGTGGATATTATGTTACCCAAACTAAAGATAGTGGATATATTTTAACTGGTTATACACGATCCTATAATACATCTGATGGATATGATATATGGGTTATTAAAACCAAGAAAAATGGATTTGAGGATTGGAATACGACATTTGGAGGAGACGGGGATGATTACGGTCTAACAGTTGCAGAAACCACAGATGGCGGATATGTAGTATTTGGTACAGTTGAAACAGGAAAAAATGACGGTAGATGGGATTATATACTGATAAAATTAGATTCTGCTGGAAATAAATTATGGAATAGAATTTTTAAAACAAACATTGAAGAGAGGGAATATGGACATTTACAAGAAACACTAGACGGTGGCTTTATTCTTGGTGGCATCTCAAATATTTCAGGATTGCGCAGATTCTGGATTGCAAAAACAAACTCAAGTGGTTATATTACCACAAGCAACAACAACCAAAGTTTAAATAAAACATTAATAGGCAAAGGCAGAGATTCTTATCAGTTAGAATTATTTAATGGTACAATTACAGGTTATCTAAACGGTATTGCTGTCGTTTCTAACAAAAACAGTCTTTATAATTTATCTCAAAGCTGGAATCACGTTGTTTTAACATATGATAAGAAAGAAAATAATACTAAATTATTCTTGAACAAAGAATTAGTTGATTCGGATAGTTCGTTCGATAAATATATTATAGAAAATACGAACAATCTTACAATCGGTAAAAACTTTAGCGGGATAATCGATGAAGTAAGAATTTGGAATAGAGTACTTACCCATGATGAAATAAATGCATCATATAACACAGAAAAAAATTACTCCAGGAATTTTACAGGTTTATCAGCAGGGATGTATGATTATAGTATTTATGCTATTAGTTCAAGTGGTAAAGAAAACCAATCCGATTTCGATATTACTATTAATACTCCACCATCGCAAGGAAGCCATACTCTTGTTAATACATCAAGAAGCTATAATTTATCACTGAATAATGCTACCTATGCAACACTCTACCCCTCATATTTATCCATATATCTTTCTGATGTTGATAATCACGAGATGAATATCACTATAACTACAAATGCTACAGAAGAATGGACAGTTGTAAACTCCACATCTTCACCAATTTCAGATGGAACATATAAAGCGTATAATTTTTCGTGGATAAATGAATTTAATACCACATATTATCTATGGATAAATCTAACAGATGGATACAGTTGGGATAATCAATCATATACTATCACCACCCATAGTGAATTCATTCCAGATCCACCAAGTAATTTTACTGCAACAGCTGTTAGCTCAAGTAAAATCGATCTTAATTGGATACAAGGAAACAGGGCAAATAAGACTCTTATTAGATACAAGCAAGGGGCAACTGCGCCAGTAAATACAACAGATGGAATATACCTGTATAATGGCACAGATGGAAGTATAAGTGTATCATCTAATTTAGCATCTGGTACACAATACAGTTTCACCGCATGGAGTTGGAATGATACTGGAAATTTTTTCAGTCTTTTTAATGTAACAACCTCGGCAACTACTCATACTCACTCCTCAGGTGGGGAGGGTGGTACGCCTCCATCAAGTCCACCAGATGAAGAGCCAGACGACGACCCCCCTGCTGACACAACAGGACCTATTATAATAATTATATCACCTAAAGACGGGCAGATAATATATGACAGAACACCAGAGATAAAAGCAAGTTATTCAGATGAAAGTGGAATAAACATTTCAAGTATAGTTTTTAAGTTAAATGGAGAAGAAAAATCAGCAAGCATAAGCTCAAGTTCTCTTGTATATAAACCCGGGTCAGCTCTTTCAATTGGAACTCATAATGTATATCTTAAAGTTTCAGATACCCTTGGAAATTCAGATACAAAAACATGGTCCTTTAAAATCGGTCAAAGCACACATCATGAAACACAAAATATAACAAATGTTACAAAAGATAACATAACGATGATTAAACCTATAAATAAAACTGTAATAGATAGCATCGAGATCAGACCAAATAAAGATTATAATGATATTAGAATTGAAATAACAGATTTAGGCCAAGATATAACTGAAGATATTGAAAAACCAGATCCCCGTAAAATCGAGCAAATACCTGAAGATATAAACATGACTTACTTTTTATACCGATATCTAAACTTTGCAGTCATATCAAATTATACCTACATAGAAGATATAGGCGATATAAAAATGAATTTTACAGTAAATCTTAGTTGGTTAAGAAACAATGCTATCAATATCTCAAATATATCAATGATAAGATATCATAATAACAGTTGGATAAAACTAAATACAAGTTTTATCAGAGAAACTGAAGATGGTAGGTTATTATTTCAAAGTAAAACGCCTGGTTTTTCAACATTTGCAATTGTAGGAAGTAGTGTCATTAAAAAAGACGACCCTCTTAGTCCACCTGAGCAACCTGGCATACCATGGGTTGTAATAATTGGACTTATAATAGCGGCTATGGTGATATTAATCATAGTTTTATTCAAAGCCGGATATATCTACATCGAACAGGACTAAGCTAAATAATAAACAACAAAAAAACATATTTTAGAATAAATAAAGAAAGAGAAAGAAATTAACGTATTATTATTCTCTTGATAGAGATGACTCTGAATCTATAACAACATTATTTTCAGAACTAGCACCTATATCATCAGAATAACGTTCACTTTCAACACTTGAACTAGATGATGAAGAATCTGAATCTACAACAACATTGCTTTCAGAGTTAGAAGAAGAACTAGACTCTGTAGTGTCAGATGAACTTGTACTTTCAACATTTGAAACAGTCGACTCTAGGCTGGTGCTAGAAGAACTACTTGAAACGACAATACTATCACCCTGGAGTTCATCGGATAAAAACTCATCTTCTATTTGTGTTGAAGCAGTTTCAGTAGTTTCTAAACTAGATAAAACTTCTAACCTGCTCTCTAACTTATGCAAAATTAAAGAATTACTGAATCTTTGTTTTAGAATTTGTGTAAATCTTTGAAGTACCTGTGTTAACAAAGAGTTAGCAATTGAGCTGCTTGTAAAATTATTAATAAGATAATGCTGATGCTCTCCGTCTGTTTCTTTAAGATTAACGAAGGTAGTATCAGTATCTGTTGAACCATGGTTATCCATAACTGTAAGAGTTACTGTGTAGTTACCATGTATACTATATGTATAAATTGGATAAACACCTGTACCTGTTCCTCCATCTCCAAAGTCCCATTCATATGTTACGATGTATCCATCAGGGTCAAAACTTTTTGATCCATTAAAATGAATCGTATTATTATCTGTTTGAGTATAAGGTCCATCTGCATTTGCAACGGGTGGTTGATTTATATTAACAACC
>CAZKUB010000244.1:0-4933 GCA_964555835.1 uncultured Thermoplasmatales archaeon | reverse complement strand
GGGAGAACCAATTAACATACCTCGTGTCATGCTTCAATCCCTTGATGTAGTCTCACTTCATGTTACAACAAAAGTTAAAAATAAACGTGCTCGACGCTGTAAACAGATTATTGAAATTATTGATATCGATCCTACTACAAAAGAGATTCTTACAAATGAGGTGTTCCGCTGGGATCCCGTTGAGGATAACTTTGTTTATTCAGGTAAAAGCTATGTACTTGAGCGTATACGTTCTGAAAAAGATCTCTCCCGCCAGCAAATCACCGATGAGATCAAATCTCGTACAAGACTTGTTGAGCTTATGAATCAGAGTAATATTAGAGAGTTTACAGGAGTATCTACTATTATTTCAAAATATTATGATAACTCTGTGGATACTTTGGATATGTTGGAGAAAGGTGTCAAAAACGAATGAATAAAAAAATCGCTGTTTGCCCCGGTTGCCGTACCAAAGTTAATTGCGAAGGTGAACCAGGTCAAAAAATAAAAGTAGTTTGCCCTAAATGTAAAAAAGAAGGCAATATTACTTTTTCATCACAGTTAGAAGAGTTAGATTTTTATCCTTTAAATGAGCCTTATGCATATGCAAAAATTTTAAAGAATACAGATACATTAAACAAGTATTATAAACTCATTGAACCAAATCTGCTTGAAGATGAAAAAAAGGCTTTGGATTTCATATGGGAGACTTTGATGAAATCTTTTTCAATAAGATTAGATGAGCTGGAATCAAAAAAAGTTGAAACTTATCTAGCTGAAAAGATAGAAGAGATTATAGATGAATATGAAATAAGTATCGATGAGATTACAAAACGAAAATTGTTGTATTATATCCAAAGAGAATCTTTAGGATTTGGTAAAATCGATCCACTTATGAAAGATCAAAACATAGAGGATATATCCTGTGACGGTGCAGGTGTTCCACTATTTTTATATCATAGAAAATATGGCTCAGTTAAAAGCAATGTTAAATTTGAAAATGAGGAAGAGCTCTCTTATTTTGTTATAAAACTTGCTCAGAAATGTGGTAAGCATATCAGCATAGCAGAACCTATGCTTGATGCAACAATGCCAGATGGATCAAGGATACAAATGACACTTAGTACAGAGGTTACTGCAAAGGGTTCAACTTTTACTATACGTAAATTCCGTGCCGATCCATTTACACCTCCAGATATCGTTGAGCTTAACACTATGTCCGCAGAGATACTAGCTTATTTCTGGCTTGCTATCGAAAATAGAGTTAATGCTTTAATCGCCGGTGGAACAGCCTCTGGTAAAACAACGATATTAAACGCTTTGTCATTGTTTATCCCACGTGAAGCAAAAATAGTATCGATAGAGGAAACAAGGGAGATAAATCTACCACATTCCAACTGGATACCGGGTGTTGCAAGATCAGGATTTGGAGAGATAGTACAGGATAAAATGGTCGGAGAAATAGATATGTACGACCTTATGAAAGCAGCACTTAGACAAAGACCAGAATATGTAATAGTTGGAGAAATAAGAGGAAAAGAAGCATATGTATTATTCCAAGCTATGGCCACAGGACATGCAACGTATAGTACGGTACATGCTGATTCTGCTAAATCTTTGATACATAGACTTGAAGGAAAACCAATAGAGATACCTCGTATCATGCTTCAATCATTAGATGTCGTCTCTATACAAATAACAACACGTGTTAAAGGTAAAAGGGTTAGAAGATGCAAACAAATAATCGAAATTATCGATATTGATACTACCACAAAAGAGATACTTACAAATGAGGTGTTCCGCTGGGATCCAATTGAAGATAAATTCATCTACACTGGTAGAAGCTATGTTTTAGAAGGAATTAGGGCAAAATGGGATATGAACAAAGAGGAGATATCTGCAGAGATAAGGCGAAGAACAGAATTATTGCAATGGATGCGTGATAACGATATCCGATCGTATATTGATGTAGCCCGGGTGGTATCTAGATACACAGATAAACCTGAGGAATTCATGGAAAAAATCAGAAAAGGGGAGATAACTTCATTAAAACCTGAAGAAAAAAATAAAGAAAAAGGAGAGGTAGATGAATAATGCCGCTTAATAATTATCAAAAAATGTGCTATAGATGGTTTGGCAGCTTTGCAGAGAGTGTTGCATCAGATAAAATCAAACACGATTTAGAACGAGCACATATCGAGATGCGTCCGGGTGCCTATCTTTCATATGCCGGGGTTAACACAATTTTTGTTGCCATTGCTGCTTCGTTGGTTTATATAAACATAATTATCTTTCTTAGTTTAGAAACTGGAATTATACTGCTACTTATTTTTATTCCAGTTTTAGCTACTATACTTACATATCTTTACTATAATATGATGCCTTCGCTTAAGGCTAAAGCCCGTGCTAAAAAAATTGATATGCATTTGCCATATGCACTAAATTTTATATCTGTTATGTCTTCTGCAGGTGTCACACCTACTGATATTTTCAAAAGTCTTTCCAAACAGGAGCTATACGGAGAAGTCAAGCAAGAGGCATTATGGATATATAGAGACGTTGCTTTGCTAGGTAAAGATATTGTTTCTTCCATGAAGGCTAATATTGATAGAACTCCTTCTCATAAACTAAAAGAGTTTCTCCAAGGTGCTGTTGTTACTGTCCAGTCAGGCGGTGCGCTTAAACCATATTTTATGACAAAAGCTGATCAATATATGAGGGAAAACAGGCTTGCACAGAAACAGATGATAGAAAGCCTAGGTGTTATGGCTGAATGTTATGTTACAGCAGCAGTCGCAGGTATATTGTTGGTAATTGTAATTGTACCATTGATGATGATTATTTCCAACGAGCCTGTAAGCAGTCTGAACTCCTTTGGATTTCTTATAACTCCTGTAGTTCTTATGATCCATATCATGTTTGCTTTTGTACTATTCTTAATGTCTGAAAGGGTGTGAAAATATGGTAATTGAAATAAAAAAACCAAGTTTCATAAGAAACATGATGCTCACAGGTCAACTTACAAGACTTGTCGTGTATCTAGCAGTGTCAGTACCAGCTATAATCTTTGTAATACTTGCTCTATTAGTACGGATTGGAGTTTTAAGTTCTCTTGATATTGGACCTGTAAGTATAGGTACTCCTTCAGATTTTCTTATTTTTGCGTTTTTTTTAAGCTGCGGAACATTTGGCATGTATGAATATGTACGTTTTCGCAGGGTACGCCGTATAGACGAGCGTTTCCCTGATTTTGTACGCGACCTTGCTGAGTCAAGACGTGCTGGTATGACTTTTACCAAAGCAATCATGTATTCTTCACAGGGAAATTATGGTGTGCTTACACCTGAGATTAAAAAAATATCTCAGCAGATATCATGGGGTAGCAGCGCTGAGGAGGCGTTAACTGCTTTTTCAAGAAGGGTTAACACTAAGTTGATCAGAAGAACGATATCTCTAATTATTGAAGCAAGTAGAAGTGGAGGTAACGTTGCTGATGTGCTTGATGCAGCATCCAAAGATGCAAGAGAAATAAGACTGCTGGAGCGTGAGAGAAGATCAACTATGATGTCTTATGTAGCTGTAATATATGTTGGTATGCTTGTGTTTTTGTTGATTATAGCGGTGTTATGCATTACTTTTATACCAGCAATGGCTGCGGAGGGTGCTGAAGATGTATCTCAGGCTATGGGTGCTTTTAGTACTATTGGAAAAAATGCTATCGTTCCTGTGTTTTTTGCTACTACTTTTTTCCAGTCTATAGGTATGGGTGTTGTTACAGGCATATTTGAAGAAGGAAATTTTATAGCAGGTGTAAAACATGTTTTTATTATGTGTCTTATAACCTATATTGCATTTAAATTCGTGATAGGCCTACCTTGAGTTAAATTTGTCCAAATTGATAAAACGTCACAATACGTTTAAATAACATCATTAATAAACTGTCCTGTGTTATAATATAACAATCTAGATAGTAGGAGAAATAGTAAATATGAAGATGAAAAATAACGCATTTAGTCCAGTTGTGTCTGTGGTTCTTGCTACAGCGGTTGTAGTAAGTACAATAGGGGTTATTTTTGTATGGGGTGCTCCTTATATTGAAAGTATTGAGGGCCAGTCTGCAAGAAAAAATATTGAATCTCAAATGAATGTTATCTCAGGTGTTGTTAATAACCTGATTAGCTCTGATGTAGGTAGTAAAAAAATGAACCCGGTATCTTTTAGCGGTGGTTCTATTTCTTCTGGTACTTATCAGGATAGAACTGTGATGATGTATTCACGTGAGCCTGATTATAATTTTACTGTAACAGATATTAATGATGATTCCATTGGAATTGAAATTATTGAACCAGTAAATGGTGTTGGTGATTTATCAGCATTGTTAAGCACACCATCAAATTGTTTTCTTGCTGGAACACAGGTTTTAATGGCAGATGGCTCATACAAAAACATAGAAGGGATCGAAAGAGGCGATATTGTTATATCCTATTGTGAAAAAGAAAAGCGTATAGTTGAGGGTAGAGTAATAAAGCTTTTTGAGTATGAGTTGGATGTAGAAACTGATCAAACTGAGTATTACCTTATAATCAATGAACAATTAAGGGTAACACCTGATCATAGGTTTTACTCGAATAAAGAATGGATAGAAGCAGGTCGTCTTACAGAGCGTCATAATCTATTTACTTATGATTCCCAGGATTATATTTATCCTATTAGCAGTATTGGTCAAAGTCATGGCTTAGCTGCGCAGTATTATGATTTAGTAATTGATGAAGGTTATCCTTATTTTGTTTATTTTGTAGACGATGATGTAAATGTATTAGTTCAAAGCCGTGAAATATCTAATCCGCCAGAGCTCCCAAGTAATCCTAGTCCTGCGGATTATGCAACGGATGTCTGGGTGGAAACTTCGCTAAGTTGGACTGGCGGCAATCCTGATGGTGAGACGTATGATTTC
>CAZKUB010000243.1:0-11847 GCA_964555835.1 uncultured Thermoplasmatales archaeon | reverse complement strand
CATCAGTTTTTTTAGAAATTCGCAATATCCAAAGAAATATTTAAACTATATGATATTAAAATCAATAAAAATAGTAATCCAAAATCAAACAAATAAAATAAAACTCATAAAGTTAATTCTTACTCAAAAAATATGTTTTGGTATAATGCTACAGTTTTAGACTAAAAAATGTTTTTCCCATAACATAGTTTTTAAATAACATATATCCGAATTTTGTTGCAAATAAAATAATGATATATAGTAGTGTAATAAATGTTTAGATGGCTAAATTTAAAAAATATAATATCCAACGATAAAGCTGTAAGTGAAGAGTTTACAAGTCTTCCGGCGCTATCAATTGTAATGATTGGTTTTACAGTTTTTTTTCTTTTGTTAGCAAACACATATAATGCATATGAGTACAGAATTGAAATACTTGAAAGATATAAAACAGCTGATTTTATTGCAAGTAAACTTACAAATCCTGACTGTTTTTTTATAAAAGAAGGCAGAATAGTAGATATCAATTTATTAAAAAAAGATGAAAGTAAAGAAAAACTAAATGCTGTTAGAGATGAATATAAACAAGCAGGTTTTGACTTTATAATCAGAATTAGTTATGATGAATTTCAGAAAGATTTTCCAGAAGATTTACCAGCAAATATCGTAGATAGCCGGGCAGTTTCAAAAAGTATAGGTGTTTATATAAACGAAGCTCAGACTAAAGCAGGTAAATTAACCGTTATTTTATGGAGTGTTTTTTATTGAAAAAAAGATTTTTTAATGAAAACAAAGTTGCTGTTTCAATAATGCACGATGTTGTTTTTTTCATTGTGATGGTTTCTTTATCCGGTGCTATATTAACACCTGCGTTACAAAGTAGAGTTGCAATTGAAACATCTATAGATAAACATCGTGAAAATGTTGCAGATGAAGTATTAAATACATTTCTTGTCTCAAGAGTAGATAAACTAAGTTATACTGTTGGTGGAGACATTATAGATGATATAGCAGGCAGCATAGGAATTGATAATTCTTCAGATGGACTTTACAGGTCGATTCTAAACTGGCTTCTTGCACGTGAGCAACTACACAAAACTTTTTCAAATTTAATCTCTGAAAATCTTGGATGTCAAATTAGGCTACCTTTTTCTACTTTTGGTGATAATCGTTTTAATATATTTACAGCTGATTATGATCAGCAATTAAAGAAAAATATCAAAGCATTTCTTGATTCATATATTGGAGACAAGTACGATTATAATTTTACAGCGGTATGGCATCCAATAAAAGGTGTTAAACTTGGAGGAGAAATAAATATTGGTCCATCTGCTCCAAGCAAGGATTGCTATGTTTCAAAAAGTAATATTATAATGCCATATAAACCAACAATTACAATTAACGGTACAAAAATAAATTTTACACGTTATTGGTTCGAAGAAGAAGTGTTAAAAAAAATTTCAATTGTAGATAACATAACAATGGTGATTCATGATTATAATGCGGGTTTTCATCCATATGAAAATCGTTCTAATGCATCAATTGCTATAAAAGAAAACATCACTGTTTTACTTTATGGTTTTTTAGTTGATGGGATATATAAGGATGAAGAACAATTATTTCCAGGTGTTGCTTCTGCAACAATTGAATATTCTCTTTCAAATTTAAGAGATGCTTTTGATAGTTTTTCAGAAAGCACAATGGATATGATTATAGGTGAAGCATTTGGATTTGTTGATAATTTTTTTGTAAGTGTTTCCGGTGTTAAAAATACAGTTGCAGATGCGTTAACAGATAAGATAAATGACACTATAAAAGATATTATCGGCGATGGTTTTGGGTCATTGCTAGAAGGATTTGATTACCTTGATATTTATATCAAGTCAGAAGTAAAAAAAATGTTGGATTTCATTGTTTTAGAATATGTTGAAAGTTTTATCGATTTTATTTTTGAAGAAAGAGACGCTGTAGACATATATAATTTTGTAGCATGCTGGTTGTTTGATAGAATCTCTCTTAACAAAGCAGAAGTAAGACTTACGATTTGGGGTGTACGCGGGTGAAAAAAATTGTTTTTTTAAATGATAATCATGCTAGGATTCCTTTTTCAATAATAGGTGTTTTTTTAATTATCGGTAGTAGTTTTACATCATTGTATGTTATAACACTTGAAAAAGATAAGTCCGAGGAAATTTCAAGTACAATTGATTTTAATGAAATTGAAAAACTACTTAGGTTTGCTGAGGCAGATATGTCAACAGCACTGAATATGGCGGGGTTGAAAGGAATTAAAAAACTAGGTGAAACCCCCGTAATTGAAGCATTTATAACAACTTACGGCTCAGATCCAGAAACTGTTTCTAAAAACTTTGTTCGTGAGTATTTAATGAACGAAATGAACATTTATCTTATAGGTAATTATCTTTATGACTCGTTTAATGATGGTAAATATTCAATTAATGTTGTGTTACCTGCGGCTTCTGATAATCCTATAAATTCATGGGATGAAATTAGTTTTAGAGAAATTTCCATGGATCTTGAAAGACCACTAGCAATCCCTCTTGTTACTCCTGCGAAAAAAGTTACTCATGATGCATACTGGTCTTTAAGTTTGGATGTTAAATTAGAGATAAGAAAACTTGATTATGGAAAACCTAGTAGCTTAATTACAACAAGAAATATTAATGTTTCAACAATTATAACGTCTCGTTATTTACTTCTTAAAAACCTTGTAGATAAAGATTTTACTAATGCTATAAACGGTGTTTCTGAACTTTGGAGTTTTACAACAATTATTTCAAATATATACTCGCTTGTAAGAGGTTATAAACATTATCAAAAAGGTAAACCTGAAAATGTTGTTGATAATAAACACTTAGCTCTTATTGTAAACGCGGGTCTTTTATTTGAGCAAGGTTTTACCTTTGGAAGTATTGACCCTATGGGAATTATCCAATTTGTGAATAATACATATAAAACACTTAAAAATAAAGAGTTAAATGAAGAAGATTTACTTAATCTAGATCTTAATAAACCAGATGGTTTTACTCTACTAGTATCTGATATTGCACAAGGAAGTGCAAATACTGATGTTGGTGATGACTTTTATGAACCTGTTGATACATGTCTTGATATAAATCTAACAGAAATTACTGAAAAAATACTTTTTAATTCAAAGAGTATTTACATAAATTTCAAAACACCATCAAACTCATCTTTTAAAAAAGAACTATTTCATCCATTTACTGAGCAGGATATTAATGATACAATCAATTATTATAAATCAATAGGCTATGTTTTTATAGGTGTAACTTCAGGTCAAAAAAATAAAAATCAAACAACCATAGATACAATAAAAAATATCATCAACACAATTTATAAGTCAAAGATGAAAACAAGAGTTACAAGGGACCCAAGTCCAGATGTAATACTTGGTGATAATAAAGATTATCCTATTGACAACGGTACTGGCTCTTGGATTTTTGTATCAATGCATCATGTTGATACTATTACTAAACCTGCTAAAGGCTCAATAAATCCAATATGTACAATATATGAAGAAATCTATGAATTAACATGGGAAAGAGAGCATTACTATAGTAAAAAAATAAATGATACTTGGTATTATTATACTGCAATTGACACAAAAATTGAAAAAAATGTTTCTATAGAAGTTATTCTTAATTTTTATTCACTTTACAAAACAACTAAAAATGATGTAGTAGATGTTTTTTATCAAAATATTATCTTTAATGATCCAAATTTAGAAGATACTCTTGACGTTTATTTAAATAAGTTTTATCATCCAAATATTACAACCCTAGTTAAATCAACCTCTGGTGATTATTACACTAAAGATATAACTGGAGAATATAAATCATGGGTAGAAACAGAAGCATGGAATGCCCTTAACGAAATATCTGTACAAATTAGTCAAATAAAACAAGATCCTTTGCTTAATTCCAAAAACTATCCAAATACCTTTGAGTTATTAAAACTTATAAAAGAAGATTTACTTTTGAAATATAGGACAAATATTAGTTCTTATCTAAACAAAACTATGTATCATAACGGTGATAGATTTACAAGTGTTGGTAAAAAAGCTGTTTATTTTATTAGAGAATGGTATGTATATAAAATTGAGCAGGATATAATAGATGTATTCGAATCGATAGATAAAGCTATTGAAGAACAAATCGATAAAATACTGCCAGATGGTACAGGTTTTAGTGCATCTGCTTTAAAAGACACACTTAAAAGCCCAGGGATGGATGCTTTGAAAAATCAGTTTACAATACCTTTTGGCTTTGACATGAATCTGAAACGTATAGCTAACGGGAAACTTCAGTGGGGGGAGACTATAAGGCTTGCTGTTGACCAATATCCCGATTACCTTACACCTTTTGAAACAACATCATATGAAGGAAAAAATATTCAGACGATGGGCCTAAGAAATATATGTATCTTTGGACCAACAGGTCTTCCAATACTTCCACCAACACCTGTTACACCCTGGATTATTACAATAAATATTTGGCTTATCGATGTAAAAGGTGAATATTGTGAATTTAAAGTATTAGACGCAACAGGTGAAACTCATTTTAACCCGATTTTTGGACATGACCCCCAGATATATGTTCGAAAGGAAGAATCAGTCTATAATATGAATAAGGATACACTCATCGGCAAAAACACAAGAGTGAGTTATGGGTTTACAACAGTTTCATTTGCAGTAGTACCGCAAGGTGGTTATATGGTTGGAGATTGGGGCGCTTATTCTGAGGAAGATGGTTGGAGTTGAAAAAACAAAAAATATGTTTCACAATAATTTCAATAATATTGATAATATTTTCATCAACAGTTGTAATTGCAAACAATGAGTCCGCTGAAAATGAAAGAGGAATATGTGATGCATGGTTTAGTAAAGACGCAGAAAACTGGGAGAATGCAACTGCAAAAACTAGTTTAAAACTTGGTCAACATTTTTACATTAAAGTAATGATAAAAGCAAAAACTAATCTGAGTTTTATAAGATATCAAATGTCTTGTTATGGACCTTCTTATGATTTTGAATTAGTCGATATAATCTGTGATTTACCAGATAATTCTCAGATACTTAAACATTCCAGCGGGCGAGAAATACAAGATGTTGCATTTTCAAATGTAAATGCTGGAGAGGAATATACTCATATTTGGAAGTTGCGTGTAAAAGCAAATAGTACATTTGGTGGTGGAATTACACCAATTAACCTTGATTCTTTTTTCTTTGATGGAAACAATGAAAAACAAATGCTTTTTACAATAGTAAGCGTATCAATAATCGATGAGTTATGGGAAGACTATACTGCAGGAGATAAAAACAATAATTCAATTAATTTTAAATCAAATAATTCTTCTAAAAACACTCTTGGTTTTGATATAATCCTAATGATATCTACGATATTTTTGATATTGTTTATAAAAAAGAAAAAATACTTATTCTAAAAGATTGTATTTTTAATTTCTTTTTCCAAACAGATATCTTTTATCTTCTTAGTTATATATGATTGGTATTTTTCATCTGGAAGAAAACTATCTTTATATAATCTAATAAATTTTTGATAATGCTGAGGATAATATTTTTTAATTATCTCAAAAAATATGTCTTTCTGATCCCCTTTGATCTCAAGATGTTTAAAAAGCAGATAGTTGGCATTATACTTTTTTGCATGTTCAACTATTTTGTCTATTTGCTCATCAACAATATAAGGTATTATAGGTATTAGTCCTAATCCTGCGTTGATATTTGATTCTTTAAGTTTTTGAACTATTTGCATACGCTTCAAAGGAGATACAACATCTTTTTCAAAAATCTTTGATATAGATTCATCCATGGAAGTTAAGCTTATTGTTACTATACAGTCATTAATTTTTTTAAGGATATTAATGTCTCTTAAAACAAGTTCAGATTTTGTTAGAATATGACAGCTAAAATCATGTTTCTGAATTGTTTTTAAAATCTCTCTTGTAAGTAGATGTTTTTCCTCTATTTTTTGATAAGGATCATGAACCGAACCTATTATTATTCTTCCTTTTTCAAGACTCTTTAACTTCTCATTTAATATTTCTGCAGCATTTGTTTTAACAAAAACTTCTTTGTTGTATGATGAGTCGCAATATATACATCCAAAATCACAGTTTTGATAAGGATCAACTGTATATAATCCATGAAAAAGTGTATCTTTTTTTGTTATTATATTTAAAATTCTATCTGTTTTTATTGTTCGTACTTGCATATTTTTTACATTTCCTCAGGTGCTTGTATTCCAAGGAGATTTAAACCATTTTTTAGAATAATCTTTGTAGCTTCAACAAGTTTTAACCTTGTATGTCTAAGTGTTATATCTTCCTCATGTAAAACGGTGCAGTCTCTATAAAACTGATTAAACAGTGATGCAACTTCGAAAACATACGATGCTATAAGATGAGGTTTAAACCCACGGTATGCCTCATCAACTATAATTGGAAATTCTGCAAGTTTCTTTATAAGATAATATTCTGATGTATGTTTAAGAAACGTTGTATCTATTTTTTTAATCTCTTCTTTGTTTTTTCTTAAAATACTGCAGGCTCTTGCATGAGCATATTGAATGAATGGAGCACTGTTTCCTTCAAAATTTAGGGCTTCTTCCCATTTAAACACTATATCTTTTTCTGGTTGAACCTTTATTATATTGTAACGTACTGCTCCAGTTCCAATTATCTCTGAGATTTTTTTCATTTGTTTTTCTGAAAGTTCTGTTCCTCTCCGTTTTTCAACTTCTTTGTAAGCATTTTTTATACATTGCTCCACTAGATCATCTAAGAATACTACTCGTCCTTTACGAGTAGACATTTTTCCACCAGGCATAGATACAAACGAGTAAAAAATCACGTTAGGTATTTTTTTTGCGTTCAAAAGCTTTAAAGCTATTTCTACTTGTTTTGATTCAAGTTTATGATCTTCACCTAAAACATTAATTAAGATATCTGCATTTTTTATTTTCCATAGATGATATGCTATATCTCTTGTAGCATAAAGAGTGGTTCCATCTCTCCTCTGATAGAAAAATTTGGTGTTTCTACCTTTTATCCCAAAAGGTTGCATATCCAAGAAATATGCACCGTCTTCTTCTCCAGAATACTTGGTTTTTTTAAGCTTATTTATTATTTCATCAACGCTTTTATCCTTCAAAAAATTTGATTCAGGTATGTAACTATCAATTGTTATATTGATTCTAGACATACTTTCGTTAATACCTTCTAAAACAGGAGTATAAGCTTTATGCACCATTTCAATTGTTTTTAAATTTCCTTCTTCGCTTTTTCTAACAATATCTCCAATCTGATCTCTGACTTTTTCGTCTTCTTGCATAATTTTACTTGCGACTTGATAATATCCAACTATTTTATGATCCGGTTTATCATAATCTGACGCAGGGATTTCTTTTTTATCAATATTGTTTACACCCCATGCAAGGACTGCTACTTGTTTACCCATATCATCAAGATAAAACTGTGATTCTACATTGTATCCCGCAGCTTTTGAAATTCTTACAATAGTATCTCCAATTATAGGATTTCTTGCTCTTCCAACATGCAATGGCCCATTTGGATTTGCAGAGGTATGCTCAACTATTACTTTTTTATTTTTTTGTTCTAAAAATCCGTATTTTTCTTCTTTTTCAAATATTTCTTTTAAAGTTTCTTTTTTAAGTTTTTCTTCGTTTAAAAAAAAGTTAAGATACCCATTTTTTTCTTCTATTCTTTCAATCCAAGATGTTTTTTTGATTTTGCTAAATAAATCTTTTGATATCTGATTTGGTGATTTTTTTGCGATTGGTGCAAGTGAAAAACATGCAAAAGCAAAATCTCCAAGCTCTGTAGGAGGAATTTCTAGTTTTATTTCACATTCATAGTTTAGCTCTTTTAATGTTTTTTTTATAGATTCTTCTACTTCTTTTTTTGCTTTTTCTAATGAATACATAAACAAAAATGGGAATTACTATGTTGTTTATAGGGTTTTTGACAAAGATAAAAAATTGTTATGTAAATAGATTGAAAAGTACATATGTTAAATTCTCGTTAATATTTCCGATTAGAAATGTTTTTTTTGAAAAGGTTTATATTATAAAAAAATATAAGGAATCTTCAAGGTGATAAATAAAAAATGGCCATAGGCTTCGTTTTAATAAGTGTAGCGCCTGCAAGAGAACATGAGGTTTATAACAAACTTTCAAAGGTATCAGCAGTGGTAGAGTTACATCCACTCTTTGGGGAATATGACCTCATTGCAAAGATAAAAGCAGATGACTTTGAAGAACTTGGTAAAATCGTAGTAGATAAAATAAGATCAATTGATGGCGTTATAGATACTAAGACTTTAACAGGAACAAAATTTTAAAAAAAGAGGTGAAAAAAACAAATGAGTGAATGGATAGCTCAATTAATGAGTATGATGACGCTAGTATTTGCGATTGCAAGTATAATTGCAGGTATTTTTACTGCATATTTTGGATCTGGAAAAAGTAGAGCAGTAGGCGCAATATTGATTTTAATAGGTTTAGTAGTGTTTGTCTTATTCATGTGGGGCGCAGGATGGCTTGAATCAATGCTTGGAGCACCTGTTGAAGGTAGTATTTTATACTTTAGAAATACTATTTTACAAGGTATAATAGCAATTGTTGGAGCCTTAATTGGTGCTCTTGTTGCCTTAGGAATATTCTTATTGGCAATTATGAAGGCTTAAAATCATATCTAAAAAATATTTATGTATCCTTAAATCATCTGTAAGCTCTGGATGAAAGGACAAGGCCAGGATGTTATCTTGCCTGGCCATTACTATTTTATTTTCTATTTTTGCAAGTGTTTTACATTTTCCCCATGCTTTTTCAATTACTGGTGCTCTAATAAAAACAGCATTGTAAGATTCTTTAAAACCTACTATTTTTATATTATGCTCAAATGAGTCTTTTTGTCTGCCAAATATATTTCTTTTAACTTGCATATCCATTAGTTCTAATAGTCGTATATCATGATCATTTTTGTTTAACTTTTTTGTAAGAATGATGCATCCTGCACAAGTTCCCATTATAGATAAATCATTGTTTTTTACTCTTTTTTTTATTTCTTTATACATTTCAGATTCAAATAAAATACGAGATATAGTAGTACTTTCCCCACCAGGAATTATAAGTCCATCTATTTTTCTGATATCGTCCTTACTTTTAACTATAAAAACTTCTCCAAGGATTTTTGTTTTTTTAAGAACCTGTTTCATTGAATGTATATGTTCTGTTACTGCCCCTTGGATTCCTAATACACCTATATTTACTTTTTTTACCATCCTCGCTCCTGAAGCAATTCTTCTTTAGGTATTGTATCTATGTTTATTCCAACCATTGCCTCACCAAGGTCTTTGCTGACCTCTGCAATTATCTCTGGTTTTTCATAATTTGCAACGGATTTTACTATTGCTTCTGCTCTTTTTTTAGGATATTTTGATTTGAATATTCCACTACCTACAAAAACGCCATCGCTTCCAAGCTGCATCATAAGTGCTGCATCTGCAGGTGTTGCAACACCTCCTGCTGCAAAGTTTACAACAGGTAATCTTTGTATTTTATTGGTTTGAGTTAATACTTCAAAAATACCTTTTTTAACTACTTTTAAGCTATATTCTTGAAAAACAGGGGTGTTTTCATCTATTTTTCTACCAGTTAATGTTTTTGTTGCATCAACATAGCTTTGACAGTATGTTTCTGCTAGTTTTTCCAATTCAGTTGTATCTAGATTCTTTAATGCATTAATAGCGCCTGTAACCATTCTCTGATGTCTTACTGCTTCTATTATATTTCCAGTACCTGCTTCGCCTTTGGTTCTTATCATGGTTGCACCCTCCCAGATGCGTCTTACTGCTTCACCAAGGTTTCTGCATCCACAGACAAAAGGAATTGTAAATTTATGTTTATCAATATGATAGAACGGATCTGCAGGGGTTAATACTTCGGATTCATCTATCATATCTACACCCATAGATTCTATTGCTTGTGCTTCTACAAAATGTCCGATTCTTACTTTTGCCATGACCGGAATGCTAACAGATTCTAGTATTTCTTGTATCTTTTTTGGATCGGCCATTCTTGCAACTCCGCCTTCTAATCGTATATCTGCGGGTACTCTTTCAAGAGCCATAACAGCTACTGCACCTGCTTCTTCAGCGATTTTTGCTTGCTCTGCGTTTGTAACATCCATTACAACTCCGCCTTTCTGCATTTTGGCGAATCCTTTCTTTAATTTATCTGTACCAAATCTTAACTTAGAGATATCTTTTTTATTCATACTGGAAAAACCACCATATGTTTTGTTATTTAAATTTCAAAAATCGATATATAAAACTCCTTATTAAGCACTATGGTCATATTTTAAAGATATAGAGTATATTATTTCATTGATATTCTAGATAAGACATATGATATATTTCTGTATAAAAATGGCACTCTACATAATTTTACATTATTCTTTCTATCATCTCTAAGACAAAGCCGTCGCTGTCAATTGCATATCTTGCTATGCCTATTTTCTTTGCATAATTCTTCATTTTTTTAACAGCTAAGAATCTTTCAAAAGTAGATCCTTTTTGAAGGACTTCTAATTCAAGTACGCAGTCGGCTATTCCTTCCATTTTTCTTTCAAAAACATCTCCATGTATACCACGAGTCATAATCATGAATAATACGCCTTTATTTTGAATATTGCATAGTTTTGCAGCGTGTATCGTTCTTATCACTTCATCTTGTGTATATTGATTTAAGAAAAAATCAAGAGAGTTTATTATTATTTTCTCTGTTTTTGTACTTTTGATGTTATTTGAAAGAATTGCTAGAAAATCATCACTGTTTTTGTTTATGTTTGGCATACCTGATGATCCCATTTCTATAAGTTCTTTTAACTTTATTTTTGATCTTTGTTGATATACATTTACTCTTCTTTGTTCATCTGACAAAATTAACTCAGAATATAAAGAGGCAATATCTACTATTTCTATATCGGTTTTTTGCCAGCCAAAACGATTCATTGTTTCTTTAATTTCATCTGCAGTTTCTTCTGTTGTAAGATATAAAACTTTTCCATTTGAAGCTAGTTGTTTACTTAGTATTTCTATACTGCTACCCGGTGTTCCAAGTATCAACACTAAATATCCTTTAGGAGTTCCACCTTCAAGTAGTTTATCAAGTTTTTCAATTCCTGTGCTAATAAATTCATTTATTGACATCTTAATTCTTCAAATAATTCTATTTTATATAAAGGAGTCACGTACCTTTAATATCTTATCATTTAAGAAAATCAAACGATTTAAATGTCTTTCAAGTCCTTCATCTTCTATTGCAAGAGATATTATATGGATATCTTTTGCTCGAGTTCTATTGAGTATATGGAAAAAAAACTCCGTTACAATCTCTGGATCGTTATAAACTATTAAATTGCTAAGTGAATCTATAACAAGATATTTTTTTGTTTTTGGATCTACTTCTTTGAAGATGTTAATTATCTCTAGGCTTATTTTTTCAAGCATTGTTGGACTTTCAATAAATTCAACGTTTTTTTCAAGTTTTGTAATACCTGCGGCTCTAGATATACAATCTATAAATTTTATATTTTTCATTTCATTTAAAAATGTGTATTGTTTGCGAAGATTATCATAAGGTTTTGTAACTGTTACGTATACCCATGCTTCATCAGGTTTGGTTTTAATTATCTGAAAAAGTGCTTGAATTAACTCAGAATAATTTGCACCTGGTAGAAGTATACCTATTGACTGATTTATAGATATCGCATTTGTAATTCTTT
>CAZKUB010000242.1:0-2176 GCA_964555835.1 uncultured Thermoplasmatales archaeon | reverse complement strand
CTTTTTTAGTTTTAAAATCAAAACGACAATGTTCACATATACTAACATTTTTTTCAACCCAACTACCACAATATGGGCATTGGATCCTATCATCTATATCGTTTTCAATTTCGTTTCTAATAACATTTTTGTTCACAGTAGCATACTCAATTTTTCCATTTTTAAGCTCTTCTTTTATTTCTTTATAACAATTAGAACAAATATCTGTTTTTTTCCAGACAGCAAAAGTACTGGGGCATTTTTTAATATCTCTTTCTATTCCAGAGTACCCGCATCGTTCACATTTTTTCAGAAACTTAAATCCTCCTAATTTTAAACCATACATATTTTAGATATAATTTAAAAATCTTTGACATATAATCTATATAGAGTATGTTACTATTTTAAAATTCAATTAAGATTATATAGATAACCTATTTATAATATTTAAATATCTTAATTATTGCAAAAGGTGAATGAGAATATGTTTATTAATGTTAAAAAATATGAACCAGGTTGGAGACCTGCATTCTCAGCAATAGTTGTAGTAGGCTGGCTTATATTTATAATAGCATGGCTTGCTTTCTTTTCTGCAGATTTTCAGCCTTATGAGAAAAAAATCGCAGTGTTTCTATTATCTCTTTTAATAATAATTGTGCTACTTGGCAGTGTATGGGCAATTTGGGCAGTTAGAATGATACCTAGCGAAAGAAGGCAGATGATGAAATTTTTCGGATTTAGATCGCGTATTATATTATCTATGATAACGCCACTTGGAGCAATCACCTTTTTAATCTATTATTTCTGGTTCTATGATTTTACAATATGGCAGCATATAGCAATGATAATCATAACTGTTCTTGTAGTAGGCATGATTCTTGCAGGAATATGGTCTAGCTGGGAAGAAGGTACATGTTCTGATTTTGAAGAAAAAATGGAGAAAATGGGTGAAGAAATAGGAAAAAACATAGAAGAATCCATTAAGAAAAAATTTGATGAAGAAGAAAAATGATATCATGCTTAACCGGCAACATAAAAAAGATATTTCCTAAAGTATTAAATGCTAGTATTTATTTTAAGGTTTATAATGGCAAGCAACAATTTTTAAAAATTTGATGACCCCGAATGGATAAAAGCGTTGGTTGATGCTGTTTCAGATTTAAACCTTGATACTTTATCAGAAAAACAAAAAAGACTGCTTAGAGAAACATATTTTGAAAAACTACGAGATGGACTGGATCCAAAAGAAGCAATAAAACAATCATTGGAGATTGTTTTATGTTTTAATATGTAGCAAAAGTACATTAATGTTTTTTACTTTGGACAACATTGAATATTGTTCTTCATTAACTCTTTATAATCAGAAAGAACATCATGTGCCCAGCAGTCATCATTACCTGCACTTTCACGGAATACAAGTGCCATAATATATGCAAGTTCCTTTAGTGTTGCACCAGCTTCAAGAGCACTTTTGAAATGCTTACGAACACAAGGAGCACTACGGCCTTTTATAGCCATGGCAAAACAAATTAACTGATAGGTTTTTTCATCAATCAAACGCTTCTTTTTATACAAATCATCAATTTTGTCAAATTCTTTTGCAAATTCTGGGAACCATTCTTCCAACAATCTCATATTTTTTCCCCCTTAGTTTAATAATTTCTTTATTTCATCTGTACTTGGAACTTTTCCAGATATCTTTACATCTCCATCAACAACCACGGCAGGTGTCATCATAACACCACGGTTTATGATTTCTTGCATATCCTCAACTTTTTCAACATCTGCGTGTGTACCAAGTTCTTCAATTGCTTTTCTTACATTTTTTTCTGTTGCTTTACATTTTGGACATCCTGTGCCCAGGATTTCTATTTTCATTTTTCTATTCACACTCCTATTTTTTTATCCGATAATTGCACCGTAGCTAAATCCTACTATTGTTGCAACAATTATTACTAAAGCAAAATATACAAAGGCTTTTTTCATTCCAATGACTTTTGTTATTACAACCATGTTAGGAAGGCTTAGAGATGGTCCTGCAAGCAGCAATGCTAACGCCGGGCCACCTCCCATGATTCCTGCATTATATCCAAAGAGTTCTCCAACGATTGCTACTTCAAGTAGTGTAGGCATGTAGAGCATGGCGCCTATTACTGAGGCCAGGAAACATGAGAATATATCATTGCCTCCAATGTAG
>CAZKUB010000241.1:0-5526 GCA_964555835.1 uncultured Thermoplasmatales archaeon | reverse complement strand
AGGAGATAATATTTATAATAGAATTAGAACAATAGATAGTAATGAAGACTTAGAACTAGAAAACATATATTTTACGTTAACATATAATATTAGCGCCGTTGGCAAAAATTTTTATATTAACAATCAGCTTTTACCAGCTTGGGAACAAGCTAAAAACTTTGTGCAAGAAAGGCTGTACAAACAAGTTAAAAATTTATGTGGAGATATTTTGGGCCTGGATCAATCTTTTAATTGTAGTTCTACTAGAACGCTATCTAATATACACGCAACACCAGCCGACGAAGGTTTGTTAAAAGATTTACACGATAAATATAAGATTTACAACGAAACAATTTCTTGTGAAACTTCTGAGTCACAGGGCTCTTTTTCTGCAACATATAATTGTATTATAAAAAGAAATGCCGATACTGTTGAATATGCAGATCCAGATACTATTCATACTATAACTAAAAACATTCAATATTCTTCAGATCAAAGCTATAACACAACTATTACTATTAATGGAAATATTCAAGGTTTAATAGAGGGAGGATTACTGTATGCGGATAATGGGTTTTTTAATTTACCAGAAAACGGAAAACTAATTACACAAGGAAGCGGCCCAGAAAACTTAAAGTATACAAAAGCTCTGGATACTTTAGACTTAATGTTAAATGATACTGGGGAAGATATTGATGATACGCTTAAAACTAAGCTAGGTATTACAATGGATGCTTTAAGGTTAGACCCAAGCGTATTTTTAGATTGTACTCCACCACCACACCCTAAAGCATCTTCTTTAAACTTGACAAAAACACCATTTGAGGGTACTATTAGTTATAGTGCAGTTTATTCTAGTAATGTAAATTGTGGGTATGATTATAGCAATGTTAGTATTTCTGTTCAAAAACCAAACAAGATTTTTGCAACATTTAACTTGCCCTCTGCTATAACAGTAGGAACAATATTACAAGATTTAGGAACAACAACAGCTCAGTCAGTATCAATATCTATACAAGGAAGAAGCGACGATTATAAAATGTGTTTTGATAATTTTCAAAATAGTGTATTGTCTGGTCTTTGTGACAATTTTGCTGTTCCAACAGACCTAGCTAACAAACTACCAAACGAAAATTTGTTTGTCTTAAAAACAAAAAATAAAACTACTAATTTAATGGATGGATCATATACAATTAATTTAGAATACATTTGCAATTCAGGATGCGATTTAATATGACAAATTTAGAAACACAACTAACAGACCCTATAACAAAATATCCAATTAAATTTTTAGGTGCCACACTTTTAAGCATGAATTCTCAGATGGGTTGGGGTGTTGATTCTAGTACATTAAATGTTGAATTAATAGAAGACTGTACTCCTATAAGCGGCTACAACGCTTTTAGTGAACAAATAGAATTTTTTGGTGCGGACAACTTTATAGGTAAAAACACAGAGATAATAGGAGCAGCGGCATACTTTTCTTTACCCGCACCAGATTCAAATTATCCAGAGGCTAGATTTAGATTTGGTGGAATAATTCAAAATTGGAATACTAGTTTAGGCTCTAACGGCATTACATACAAAGTTAGTTTAAAAGACCCAAAAGATATATTAGATAATATACTAATAGTATTAGACTCATATTCTGATTTACCTTTTCAGTTTACAAATTATTTTAATCCTTATGCTGCTTATGAAGCTGGTGCTAATTATGGAAATTGTACGGTCTTTGGTACTGCTAACTCAACAGAAAGAGGTATGAACTATAGAAGCGCCTTAAGAGGTCTTTTAGCTTTAGCTTATGACGCTGGTGATACAAATTTTAGATTAACGGCATATTCACCAACTGCTCTTAGTGTAGGAGAAGCAGCCGGTGTGTTTAAAATAGATTTGGGCTTGGAACTACAAACCCCCGTAAACGTCTATAACAGCAATATGCTGCAAAATAGGGTTGATAGTTTGCCTGCTGGCCCAAGCAATTATAGAATAGCAGATAAAATATCGTTTTTAGAGTTTATTAACGATATATGTAATCTTACTGGTAGAAATTTTTACGCTTCTTTGTACTATGATTTTATAAACCAAGAAAATATTATTAAACTATCTACTGTCAATTTGACACAAAATGCTAATCTTAACGAAATTACTACTGCTTATTCTGGTTTAGCTACAGAAATATCTTATGGAAGAGAGCTTAGAAACGAAAAAAACAGAAAAATCATTTTTGGTGAACAAATACATTATTTAACATATGTTGATCAGTTTGTTCCGTTTTTTGGAGAAGATAGTAATGGAGATCCTATATATCCGCTAAATAATGAGGATGGTATTTTTCTAGAACCAGACGGAACGACCGAAAGTAGTTGTGGTTTTTGGATTTATGTTGATATTAGTAAGCTTCAAATGACGTTAAGTCAACTTATTCAGATTGGTAGGGTCGGGCCGCCGCGGCCCGGCGCAGCACCAAGCGATCCAACAGGCGATCCGGTGACAAGTGTTTGGTTGTCTGAACTTGATATTAGATCAGCTATGAGTAGTTGGGAAGCATGGAGATTAAGAGCTTTTTGCAGAAAACCTACGTGGTGGGATGCGTCTGCTCAAGGACTAACACATTATTCTGAGGTAGTAGGTTCTCTTAATTATTACTTGCAAAGATCACGTGGTTATTATGATTATCAAGTAGATAATCTAGACGCTGTAGTAGAAGCTTTAAGGCGTGCTGGTCCAGAAGACCCAAATGCTCCTTGGGCTAGAGGAAGAGCAGTTCAAGATGTTTCTTTAGATAGTAGAGCTGCAACTGTTGAGTCAGCAGGATATGATGTATTAGAAAACCTAAGTAAGATTTATAATTTTGTTAAAAATCTTGGTGATACGTATTATGGCAAACAGTTTCTAACGCCTCTTAATAATACTGTTTGTGTTACTAGAAATAACACAGAAGGCGAGGATGGATTTGGTGAAAAGTTGTATTCTGTGATTCCAACTAATAATGGAGGATGGGTTGATTACGGAACTTCTGTATTAGGATTATCTGATCCTAGTTTGGGGGCTTTTAGATTAGATGATGATAGAATTAAACCTTTTGCTATGTTTACAGATTTAACCAGTACAAATATAGAAGGAGGCAGTCCTGGGCTTCCAGAGAATAGCGGTGTTGTTGGTCAATAGAATACAAGTTTATAAGTTAGAGAGACAAGGAAATAATTATGGCCGGAGCAAGCAAACTAGATATTAGAAATTTTGATGGTGAAACTATTATTTCTTCATCGGGCGCAGAATACGTATGGGCTCCTGCCGAAGTTGCAGAAAAAATATATTTCGTTAATGTTCCGATTTCATCAGGTATTGTTACTACGGTCCCGGCTACGGTTTTAAAGTTTCCTAGTGCTTGTTTTATGTCTAAGAAATCGGGCGATTTTTCTTATCAAGAAGCCTTAATAACGGTTTTATTAGCATTAGATGCTCCAAACATTGAATCTTTTTGGCAAGCAGCTGATGGAGACGGTGGTAAAAATATGGTAAATGCTATCTATGTTGGTCATCCTGGTTCGGGATACAAATCGAATCCACTTGTGTATATTAGTCCTCCTGATTACGGCGGCATACGGGCAGAAGCGATCTCCATCTTAAATAACGGTAGATTACAAAGTATTAGGATAACAAACAACGGAAAGGGTTATTCACAAATTCCAACAGTTGAACTTTTTGGAGGAGACCCAGATGAACAAGCAGAAATTAGTGGTGTAAGAATAGTTAGATTACCGGTTCCTTATTGCGGATTGCCAAGTGGAGATGGTTTTGGTGAAGCAAATAATAATGTAGATGGTAGCGCAGCAAATACCTTTAGCTTCACTTCTGCTTATATGCCTCCGGCTGGCGCTGTTATACCTCTTAAAAGTAATATAAGAACTTATGGGCCTTATATTAGTTTAAATTTTAATAGCGGTCTAGGAGGTATCGAAGCAGAAACAGACACAGATCTTGCTCCTTGGGTGTTTGGTTCTATTAACGCTATGGATGTTGCTGGAATAAACAGAGCAAATCAATTTGAAACAGAACCTTTGATAATTTCTGAAATCGGTAGTGTTAGTTTAGTTGGTTTTCCGTCTTATAGTTTTGGTGCCCAACTAAATGATGTTGGACCATATTTAAATAGCCTAAATTTAACTTTTGGTCCACAAGGAGTAACCACCAGATTAGATTTTCAAACATTTACAGAAAAATATGGCTCGTTACCAAGGTATTATAGAGAACAAATTAAGAATGTTACGCAAAATAAACAAAAGCAACTAAAACTAATTAGAAATCAAGCTGTAGAGTTTGAAAAAGGTTTTAGAAAAGCAGCACAAACATTCGGAACAACCGCCTGGCAGGTGGTGGCTCGAAACAATAGACTAGAACACGGAAGAAGATCTAGTCTAGGCAGGATTTTAGTCTCAGAAATGTATGATCACGCTAGGCTACTACAAATCAACGAACCTAACAGATTGTCAGAAAGTACTGGACAGCGAATAATAACAGGAATAGAGAATCTCGGAGACTGTATTCAAGAATTAAGATACGATTATAATCGGAAAGCTTATATGAGCTTAGACAGCATTTATAGTCCAGTATCTATATCTGGCGGACTACCTAATCACGAAGCTGTACAAATATCAGGATACAAATATTTACCTAGATATTATCGAGGTGAACTTACAATAAAAGCTAGCGACCTATATCCTGAACCAACAGAATATCCTTTTGACTATGTTGATATTATTAAAAATAAAAAGACATTATCTGGTCCGCTTCACGCCCAGCCTCCTGCTGGTACTGGTAATTGTGAAAGTGGTGGTGCTAATGATACTAGCTTTGTTTTTGAAAGAAGTTTGTATAATGTTGAAATAAAAAATATGTATCTGAATCCACTTGCTAATCCTTATAGCATACCTCATCATAGCGGAAGTTGCGCTGGGCATAGCTTAGATTATATTGGAAGAGGTACAGGAGTACCTGAAAGTGGTATGTTAATGAGTCTTGTGGACGAAACAAAACCAAATAAATACTTTGAAGATTATAGATTTTTAGGATTAAGAGGTCCGTTAGTTCTTCATTCTTGGGGTTATGATATCGACGGCAAACCTATTCCCAATTTTGTAGATAACGAAAAATTAGCCAAGTCTGGTTTGTATGTACACACAATAACAGACGAAGAAGACAAGCCTGTTAGTGGTTTAACAGATTACTTTATGGAAGATTGGTTACAAAAACCGGCTACATGGCCTGTTGGTCCGATAGATTTAAGATTTGATAGAAATAGAGGAGTTTGGGTTGCTCCACAGCCTTACAAAATAGTGTTAGCAGAAATTATAGCAAATGCCAGCGGCGACGGATATTCATCTTACATAGGCAATGTAATAGAAACAAAAGAATTTACTACTTCTTTGATGTTTGATAAAGACGGTAAATATATTGCTAAAAGTGGATGCTATCAAGATCCTCTTAGTTTTAGAGAAGATTATGAAAGACTATATGATTATTTAACAAATACTAATAAAATTA
>CAZKUB010000240.1:0-1901 GCA_964555835.1 uncultured Thermoplasmatales archaeon | reverse complement strand
TGATGTTGTGCACTTAGAGCAGTAGCAACTTCTGCTACTCGACTTATTTCTGATGTCTCAAGGTCTGCTCAATTGCAAATTATGCACTTCAACCTTACGCTTCTGATGTTCTAATTTTACTGCATCAGATTTTGCTTGTGACTTAAGAGCAAAATCATATTTTTCGAATTTATTATAATACCATGATTCGCTTTTTTCCAACTCCTGGAAGAAAAACAAACGTTGGTTTATTTGTTTTAAAAACTTCTTGGTAAGGATAACACTAAAAATACAGATACCCTTTATTTACAATAGTTTTTAGGTTTTCATTATATAGTTAATTAATTTATAGGGATTACTACAAGTAATGTTATTTCTTTTTTCTATTTTTTTTATTTTATTGGTTGTTTATTGGCATTAATACAATAGTTATCTGTTTTTTATTGGAGTGGAATAACAGTAAACAAAAAACATAACTCCTTAACAAGGGGTTTTTTACCCTAAAACACTAGGGGGAACGTGTATATAAACAGGTTTAAGACATTACTATACAGGAGAAGAATATTATTTTGTAATGATTCCAGAGCTAAATTGATTTTTCCAGCGAAATTCAACATCGATTCCTATTTTAATGAGATTGGTTTTAAAATCATTCAAAGACAACAACGTAATATTGAAACTATTACACTCAGGGCAATTAAAAATATAATCACTGATCATAATATATCCGCATCTGTTACATTTTTGAATTAAAAAATCTTGAAGTCGCTGAGCTGATACCATATTTATTTTTTAACTTGTTTTTGTGCTACAAGTAAAAGCATTGTTTGATTCATCTCATCAAGTCTTTTTTGCAAGTGTTGGATCTCTTGATCTTTTTGATCTAATTTAGAATAAAGAGTATTGACCTGTTCCTCTATAATTGAATCTTTAAAGACACATACAGCATGGGAGTATTTATCATAAATATCTTTAATCTGTTGAGTAGTATACAAGTTATAGATCCTCATGAGTTTTTCTTCATGACCTAGAAGTGCTTCAACAACATCAGAAGGACAACCAGAAATATTTAGATGACTGGAAAAATATTTTCGTAGACAATGAATATGTATCGTATGATAACTACTTGATGGATCACGTTCATCAAGACCTGATTTTCTAAGTAGTCGTTGCATCATATTTCTAGCTGTGCTAGTATTGAAGGGAAATACTCGATTATCATCAATTTTTTTTATTATTCGTTCTGGTCGTTTTCCTGTGATACTTGGTTTCTGACAGTTAAGACGTTTTACAGCGACTCGTAAATAATCCTGCCTGATAGGTAACCATTTTTCTAATGCTTCTTTTGCTTCAGGTGATACAAAAGTAACTCTAGGGTTTGATGTCTTAGTGTATCTAGCTCGTATGTGTATAAGTGGTAATTCTTTGATGTCATCAAGGGTTATTTGAGTTGCTTCACCTATTCTCATTCCTGAACTAATCAATGTTAAAAATAATGCTTTGTCTTTAACGGTAGCATGAGTAAGTATCTTCTTTAATTCCTCTTTGCTTGGCACTTTATCAATTGTTACAGCACGAGATCCTTTTATTTCTTGTTTAATGTCTTTCCATTCTTTAGAAGTTAATTCTATGTCGTAGTATTCTAAAAATGATTTAATCGATGCTACCTTGCTCTTAATGGTCTTTGGTGGCGTACCTCGTAATGATTCAACATACTTTTTAACATCTTTTTTGTAATCACGTTTTGTTTTGAAGTATTTTTCAATGAAATCGTTTTGTTTCTTACTTAATGGTACTCCTATATATCGGAATTGTTTTTTTGTGAATTGTTTTTCATATGTTTGATCAGGACATAAATATCTGAAATAATTTTTTAAGTTGCTTTTGTAGCTTTGTCTTCTACCTTTAGCATCGGAGGGTAT
>CAZKUB010000239.1:0-7899 GCA_964555835.1 uncultured Thermoplasmatales archaeon | reverse complement strand
TATTTTTATTTTTATAGTTTTGTATTTTACTTTCACTGATTTTAGTAGTTTCAAACATCAGCTAAATCTTATCAATTTTAGATATGAGTTTTTTGTAATTGCTGTATCTCTAAATTTTGTTTCATGGTGTCTATGGGGTTTAAGGCTAAAAACTCTAGCAAATACTGCGGATAGCTCTGTTAATGTTAGTTGGTGGAATTCTACAAAAATTGTAATGGCAAATCATTTTCTTGCAGGTATCACACCTAGTATGGCTGGTGGTGAGCCAGTACGAATCCATCTACTTAAAAAAGAAGGAATGAGTATCGGAGGCTCTACGGCCAGTGTCATAGGTGAAAGAGTGCTTGATGTTGTTGTTGTTTTGATTTGTTTACCTTTTGCATTTTTCATTTTTAAAGATAGTTTAGCAAAATATGCAATAAACCATAGTATTAACACATCATTATTATCTGTTGCTCTTACTATTGGAATTATTATTTTTCTTATAGTCATTTTTTTATTTTTTCATACAATAAAGTTTCCAGATAAAACCAAGATGGCATTAATCTGGATTGCAAAAAAATTTAGTCGTTTTTTAAAAAACAAAGAGAAAAAAAGTAAAATAATTGACAGGATTAACTGCGAAACAGATAATTTCCATTCTAGTATAATGATTTTTTTGAAGGGAAAAAAATCTACATTTTTTTATGCAGGAGTATTAACTACATTTATGTGGATATGTTCATGGCTTATACCATCTTTTATCCTTATGGGGCTTGGTTTAAAACCTTTTTTTATAGAATCAATATCAATACAGATATTTCTAATAATAATTGTAATGATGCCTACTACACCAGGTGGAGCAGGTATTACTGAAGGATCGATAGGTCTTCTTTATAGCGTTATTATTGGAACTGGTGCGGTTCTTGGCGTTTTTGTTATACTTTTCCGTTGCATTACGTATTATATGAATCTTATTTTTGGTGCTATTTTTATGCAGAGGATTTTTAAATCTGTTGCTAATTTTTCAATGGATAGTATTAAAAAAACAGAATGAAAAAAATCAATTCTGGATAATATTTTTTATGTGACTTTTTTGTATAAAATAATAGATTATTCTAACCCCGTTTTTGGAGTTACTATAACAGGCGTCAATATTAAATATAAGATTACTATTCTGGCAATCCTATGCAAAAAACAGAAAAGTGCATATCCTGCGGAAAAGGATTGGTAGAACAAGGATCTGCAACCTTTAATTGCCCTATTTGTGAAGAAATCATAGGAAGATGCAAGAATTGCAGAGAGCAAAGCGTGAAGTATACCTGTAAAAAATGTGGTTTTGCAGGACCATAGATACAAGGGAGGAAAAAGATTATGGGAGACGTCGTAGGTCTTATTCGGATTATGCCAACAGATATCTTAGAAGAAGAAGAATTAAATCAGATGATCGAAGAAATAAAAACTTATGTTAAAGCACCTGCAAAGATTGGAAACATTGAGATTAAAAATATAGCTTTTGGATTGAAAGGAATTAATTTAACAGTTGTAATTCCAGACGCTTCTGGAGCAGGTGGAATTGATCCTATTGCTGAAGAAATTTCCAAAATGGAAAAAGTAGAATCTGCTGAAGTAACAGATGTTGGGCTTTTATAAAACTAAGACGCCCTACCTGGTTTTTTTATCATATCTGAAAACTTATTAGAAATTTCTATACCGGCGTCTGTAGGATAATATACAGGGTATGCCGAGTTGCTTGTATCTCCATCTACAAGTTCTGCAAGATACATTTTTTTAATATGCCATTTAACAGTATGATGATTTAAATTTAGAGCATTTGCTATTTCTAAGAGATGTTTGCCAGGGTTTTCTACCAAATAAATCATTATTTCTTTTGCATTTTTATTTTTAAGTATTGCTTCAGCTATTGCCTCTTTTCTTGCCTCAACGCCGCCTTCTACAAGATAATATACTCTTTTACCGCCAATCTCTCTGCTTCGGACCAGATTTGTTTGTTCTAGTTTTCTTAAATGCCATGCTGCATTACTTGGTTTTAAATCTAGTTCTCTTGCAATTTCCCTTAGATGTGAACCAGGATAATCTTCTATATATGTGTACAAGTTTTTTCGTACTTCTGTATCAAGGACATTTTCAGGTGTTATATATTTTATTCCACCCATAGAAAAAAATGCAAATATGGTAGCAATTACAGCAACAAGTACTGCAAGTGATATTCCAATGTTGTCAAACTTTGGTATAAAATCATCTGCAACTGCTGTTTGTGTTAAAAAAATAGTAGTGATACATACTAATATTAGCTCAACAAATAATATTTTATTACGACGCATTTGTCATCCCATCTCCTTTTAAGTGCAATTTTTAAATCATTTAAATGCTTAAAAACTTTACCCTGTTGTATTTCTTTAATTTAATTAATTTAATTTATCAAGTATTGTAACACTAACAATTTATGTAATACACAAATAGTTATTTATGAGCCATATAACCTGTTATTTTACCATCTGTTTTTTCAATTCTTACAAAACCAAAACGTTCGAACTGAATGATTTCACCGTCTTTAATATCTAAGACTGCTTCTTCAGCATAACCTCTTACTTTTTGAAGACTTTCAGGATTATAGATATTATCTTTAAACAGATTATGTGGTATATTTACAGTCATTTCAACAAAAGACTCATTAGTCCATTGAATTTTCGCTGAGTTGGCAACTAGCTTTTCGCCTGCAAACTCTCCAGAAACAACATTGTTTTTACTTAAAACTTTTACATTGAAAAGATCTTTAAGCCTAAAAATATCATTGTTTCGTAGGTTATCAACATCTGATTTAGGAATATAAAAGATATCACTTGTTTGTATTACTCTATTTCCCATCTCTTTGTTTTGAGGGTGAAAGTTTATTTCTTTTTTCATTTTTGGTGCATTTTCAGCTACAAGTTTTACAGGTTCTGGTACAAAGAAAAACCTTTTTGCAATAGGATCTAAAATTTTACGATTAAAAGATTCTACAAGACTAAAAGTTACAGTTGATTCCACCTTTGAGATGCCTTGACTTAACACAAATTGTTTTATTGCCGGGGGAAGTATTCCTCTTTTTCTAAGACCTCTCAAAGTAGGTAATCGTATATCATCAAAACCAGAAACAACACCGTTGTCAATCAAAGGTTTAATTTTTCTTTTAGAAACAGGCATACCTTCGATATTTAAGCGAGCAAATTCTAGAAGATGTGGTTTGCGAAGCCCAAGTAAATCAAGTAGTTTATAATAACATTCATCACGAAGTTCATACTCTTTTGTTCTGAAAGGATGAGTAACACCGCTAAGACTATCTTCTACAGCTCCTGCAAAATCATATGTGGGCCATAAGCGATATTTATCACCTTGTATTGGATGAGTTTTTTCAATTACTCTAAAAAGAGTTGGATCGCGCATTGCAGTGTTATCACAGGACATGTCACCTTTAAGCCTAAGAATACCTCGATCAATGCCTCCTGCTATAAGATCTTTCCATAGATCAAGATTTTCACCAGTATAACAATCTCTATGATCACACTCTTCTCCATCAAAACGACATTCTTTTATATAATTAGAATCGCATTGACAAACATATGCATCACCCTGTTTTATTAACTGCTCTGCAAGTTTGTAGTGTTTATCAAGATTATTAGACGTGTTATATTCTTCATCCCATGTGATACCAAGCCAAGTTAAATCTTCTTTTTGTGCATCATAAAATTTTATGTCTGCATTCTCAGGGTTGGTATCATCAAAACGAAGTATGAATTTACCATCATACATACGAGCATACTCATAATCTACAATGCTTGCTTTTGCATGTCCTATATGTAAAAAACCGTTAGGCTCAGGAGGAAAGCGAGTAACTACTTTTCCTTTTATAGCTTCCGGTAAATCTGGTAATAAAAAAGCTCGTTCTTTTTTTTCTTTAACTAAAAGTTCAGGTGCTATTTCTTTTATCTCTTTTATTTGTTTATCAATATCTAACCTATTTACATCTGATACAATCTGATTTACAATTGGGATTATTTCCTTTGTTTCAAATCCGTCGTCTTTGAGAGCGGCAATTACTTTTCCAATAACTGCTTTAGGGTTTGCTTTACCGTTAAAGTGTACAGCATTTTGGAGAGCATACCTTCTAATGGTTTGTTTTATTTCCTTTGACATAGTAAATCCTTATTTCTCTCTTTTAAAAGTTGCATATTCTACAAGACTTATTAGTATTTGTTTAGAATTGGTATCAGGTAGTTTTTCAAGTGAGTTTTTAGCTTTATTGCAGAATTCCTCTGCTTTTTTTCTAGCATAATCTATAGATCCTGTTTTTTTGAATACATTATATACTTTTTTTACCTGCTCATCTGTTGCATTACGGTTTCCAAAAAATTCATCAAGTATCTTTTTATCCTCAATTGATGAATTGTTCAGACAATGACAGGCGATAAGTGTTTTTTTTCCATTACGAATATCATTTCCAATATCTTTTCCGAGGGTTTCTAAATTGCTGCTGATATCTAGATAGTCATCCCATATTTGAAAACCTAGACCAAGATTTAAGCCATATTGACTTAACGCGTTGGATTGCTCATGTGAACCTTTACCAAGTATTGCACCTGCTTCACAGGAATACTGGAAAAAAACTGCAGTTTTTTTACGAATCATTTCAAGATATTCATGCTCAGAGACTATTTTTTCCTCTTCGAAATTCATGTCTAGTTGTTGGCCTTCTGAAATCTCACGTACACAATCTACAAGACCATATTCAACATTTTTGAAAACATTTGGATCACAATTTGTTTTATGCATTGCTTCAAAAGCTTTTGTAAAAAGTAGATCTCCTGCGATAATAGCCGTTGGCTCACCGTATTTCATATGAACCGCAGGGATTCCTCTTCTAACCTTTGATTTATCCATTATGTCATCATGAACAAGAGTGAAATTATGTGCAAGCTCACAAGCAATTGCTAAATGTATTACATTTATTACATCCCCTTCCACTGCTTCACAAGATAACATCGAAAGTATAGGCCTGAGTCTTTTTCCACCGGCTCTTGGTAAATGTCTCATAGCATCATATAGATTTTCTGGCGAGCCACCTTGCATAAATTTTTCTAATTGCGTATTAAAAAAATCTGCTCTTTTTTTAAGCTCTGTTTTTAAATCCATAATTTGTCACCAATGATTACCCATTCAGAATCATGTAGTTTCGAAATATTATTCACTCCAACAAGATACATAGCTGCTCTTAGCTCTTTGATGATTGCATCTAACTCATTTATTACATTTGTACTATTTTCCATAGCAGGCTCTAAAAGCTGTCTTGCAATACCTGCGACATCGGCTCCTAAAACTATTGCTTTTGCTACATCAAGACCATTTCTGATTCCACCTGTCGCAATTATCGGTATTTTCCAATCTGTTGCGTCTCCAACGTGAAGAATACTTGTTGGAGTTGGTATCCCCCAGTTCCAAAATGTTTTACCACCGCGTTCATGTAGTTTATCATCTATCATTTTAGCACGAAAGTGTTCTATTGCTGAAAAACTAGTGCCACTTAGTCCTCCAACGTCTATTCCTGCAATATTTGTATTTGATAGCTTTTCTGCAACATCATAGGATATTCCAGCACCGGATTCTTTTACAACCACCGGTTTTTTCAGATCCTTTGCAAGTCTTTTAATTGCATCAAATACACCTTCTGCATTTGATTCTCCTTCAGGCATTATCGCTTCTTGTAAAAAATTAAGGCAGACTATGAATACATCTGCATCTATCATTTCTATCATTTTTTCTGCGTTTTCAATTGTTTTTTCCTGACCCCAAACAACAAGTTGTGATGCTCCAATATTTGCAAAACGCAGTGGTATATCATATTCTTTTATTATGGAATATGTTTCGGCAAGTTCTTTTTTTTCAAGTGCTGCTCTTTGCGAGCCTACACCCATACCAAGTTGATATTTTTCTGCAGCAATTGCTAAGTTTTCATTTATTTTTTTTGCTTTAGAATATCCTCCAGTCATACTTGCAATTATTATTGGTGCACCTAGTTTTTTATTGAAAAGCTCTGTTGAAAAATCCACATCGTTTTTGTTTATCTCGGGAAGTGCGTTATGAATTAATTGTATGTCATCCCAGTAGTTATGATCAGATGTAACTTTTTTTTCAAGACTAACCTTTATATGTTCATCTTTTCTATTTTCTGTTTTATTCATTTTCTTTTATCCCCAATAACGGTTGTATTTTTTGTTTGCTCTCCTACAAGAGAATGGTATAATAAATCTGCTTTATTACCATTTAGTAAAATTGTATCCAGTCCTATTTTGGTGATTTTTGTTATGTTATCAATTTTTCCTTTCATTCCACCAGTTACATCTGCATGACTATCTAGATTTGTTGTAAGTTTTTCAAGATCCTGTATAGTTATTTTCTCAATGAGTTTTGCTTTTTTATCAATTTTTGGATTTGATGTATAAAGCCCATCTTCATCGATTACAAATATTACTTTTTCTGGTTTGAAATACTTTGCAAGGGCTTGTACTAATAGGTCTCCTGAACATATTGAAAAACCTAATGTTTTATCAAGTACTACATCACCAAAAGTTACAGGTGTAAATTTTTGTTTTAGATATTCTTCAAATATTTTATAATCCATTTTTTCAAGTTTATGATTATTCAGCTTTATAGTTGAATGTGGAGAGATAGAAACCGCAGGAATATCATGTTTTTGAAGGGATTTTAAAACAAATGAGTTTAGCGTTTGTACTTTTTCATGTGTAACTGAAAAACCTTTTATTTGCTCTAATCTTGTATAGCCTTTGTTTAAATCATATTTCTTTGCAAGTACATGTCCAAAAGAACCTGCACCATGTACTATGATGCTTTCTTTACCTGCTTTTTTAATTTGACTGGAGAGGTTATCCATTGTTTTTTGTTTAAAAGTACATTCTTTAGTTTTGTCTGTGATAACGCTACCACCTAATTTTATAATGAACATATAATGGTGTTATAGTTTAGAATATAAAAAGGGTTTTCATAAAAAGGGGTTTTTTTGTTGTCCTTTATTTTTTAACAGTCATCATTGTTTTGTCTTTGTTTTGTTCATGTATGAGCCATAATCCTATTGGCATTCCGTTAAATCGGTCTTGCATTATTGTTTTTGTAAGTTTTTTGATTTCATCATCGTTATGTTTATCTGTACATTCTTGGCAGATAAAATGCTCGTCTTTGATTACAATCCCTGACTGATGCTCATGTAAACGGAAATCTTTACAACATATTTCACATTTTTTTTCAGGTATTTTAACCACCATCCAACTGTTTATTTCTTAAAAAGCATTATATATTTTATACTTATAAATCCATGCATTTAAGTTGTAGTCTTTGATTTAAATGAAACATTTTATAAAAAGCATGTTTATTCCTTAATTGGTGGTAAAGGAGCAGATGACAGACATCAATTCTAATGATGGTACTATCCAAAAAAGTATTGTAGGCCTTGGAGGAAAACCTAAAATTGCATATTTTTCTATGGAAATTGGAATAGACGAAAATATTCCTTCATACAGCGGTGGACTTGGAATCCTTGCAGGAGATACAATTAAATCATGTGCTGATCTAAATGTTCCTGTAGTAGGAGTTACGCTTCTTTCTGAAAATGGTTATTTTTATCAAAAAATCGATGAAAACGGTAATCAAATTGAGTTACCCATCCAGTTTTCAGTTGCAAATTTTTTACAAGAATTACCATCTACAACAACAGTTGATATTGAAAGTCGGGAGGTAAAGGTACGTGCCTGGCTTTATCAGTATAAAGGTTTAGCCGGGTATATTGTTCCAGTTTTTTTCCTTGATACAAATATAGATGGAAATAGCGACTATGATAGAACCATTACA
>CAZKUB010000238.1:0-2566 GCA_964555835.1 uncultured Thermoplasmatales archaeon | reverse complement strand
TTGTCTAATCAAAAAATTGTTCTTTATGAAAGCATTTGTCTTAACTTTTTTCGATGGTGACCGCAGGGTCATCAATGAGTATGTCCAATCCTTCAGGGAGATGGCACCTGTAAAACTTGTTGAAGCCTACAATCGCGAACAAAAAACGGGGATTACCGGCGTTCGGCGACAGGGACTGTATCTGTATGCGATGCAGATGGTCTTTATGGAACGCTTCGGCGAAAGCCCGATCAGGCTTGAGGTTACTCTGCTTGAGCTTTCCGATCCTATTGAATTGTCCGGTGGAGAAATCAAGATTTGAGCTGGGCATCGAAATAATCGTTGAAAGTTTAATGCAAAGGCTATCACAAAACAGGGTGGTTGTAACTATGAATGGCAGAACAACAATGTACGAGGAAACTGAAGATATTGATCCAAGGATTGATATCGCTCCATAATACTACTCTCAATCTTCTAGCTTTGCTACTGCTTGTTGTTGGCAATGATCTCCTCCCTGAGCGATTTATGCGGATTGGCGAGGATGAGCGTTTCAATCTCATCCAGGTCGCGAATAAAGATCAGGTAGGTAAGCTGCTCCACGATGGTGATGGTATTGGAAATTCCGCCATTCCAGAACACATTCCAGATCTGGTCGATTTGTGATTTCAGGGGTCCGGTGATCATAGTTTTTAGAGTGCTATTTATTAGGTTTTCGTGCTTTGTTTTCAGCTATTTTTTATCTCCTCAAGAATCTGAATGAGTTCATAAATATTTGTTGATGGATTATTGAATAATTCTTTTTGTTTAGCTCTTTTACAAGCATCAGAGCATTTTTCGTTTAATTTCTCTATTAACTTCTGGTCTAATACCCCTTTTTTGTATGTATTATGATTTCTATTACATAATTCTCTTATACAATTATCAGTTGTAATATGTGCATTTTGATTTTTGTAATGCAATAAAAACCAAAGTTCAATTGAGGGATTGGATGCTAATAATTTAGCAGAATCTATTTTTTGCAACCGTTTAAGTATTTGTTCTACATCTGCATCATACATTAAAAAGTCAATATCTTTTTTGTGAGTTGGTTTTCCTTTCTTATGCCTTTTGATTAACTTTTCATCGATATTACTGCCTATAACTTTAGGGACAATTTCAATAGGAATTCGGTATTTTGAACGAAGGTGACATACGTATGTTTCCTCCGTTTTTCCTTCACAAAAAACCCAAAAATGGGGTTTTATTTTTTTCCCTTTAGATGCTTGCCTTTTCCTACTCATTGTGAAGTATTGATTTGAGGTTCTCGATAGAGTCATTAACAAAAGGAATAGCATCGAAACGTCCTTGTAAATAAGCTTTTTCTAAATCCATCGTATCTCTAAAGTCACTGTAGTCGTATAGCGAATATAAATCAGTAGAAGCATCTTCGTTTTTATTTACAAATAAAATTTGGTCCTTACGAAACTCGGTAAGATTCAAAAATCGAGTATTGTGAGTTGTGCATATCAATTGCGCCTGTTTTCCTGCACGGAACAGATTGAAAATGTATTCTATAATATCAGTATGCAGACTTTCTCCAATTTCATCAATCAATAATATTTTGTTATTAGAAACTATGTCTAAAATGTTTAACATTATCACAAAAAGTTTTTTTGTTCCTTCAGACTCTTCAGTAACCAAATCAAAACCTACACTTGGGTCTGCCTTATGATATGTTTTTATTTGCAATGCGTCCTGTATTACATCTTCAACTGATAATGTTAAGTCTTGTAGATTTGCATTAAAATTTTTTCCTTGCTGTTTTATCTTTCTAATTTTTATATCAACGATATCGCTATCTGCAATCCTTAATGCTTCTAATAATTGTTGTTTATAAATGTTAAATAAACTTTCTATCTGAGGAGCATTGTGTCCTAAATATCCAAGGATAAAAGTATTGTTGAAATAGTTAAAAACATCTTTAGCTATTTCTCTGTCCATTTGGCTTGCTCGTGAAATATATAATGTTTTATTTGAGGTATTGTCTGCTACATCCAAAGGTCTTTTAAGAACAGAGCCGAATGAATATTTTTCCTTTTTAGTTTTTCCCAATCGTTCATCACGAGTAAATATCTTTGTTATTCTTCCTTTGGGATAGTAGAATAAACTTTCAGTTACAACACTATTTTGCATTAAAGAGAAGGAATATTCGTATTCAATTTCATCATTGACAAAACGAATGAAGTAATTGCTTGGTTTTTTGTTTGAATTTCCAAATTTAAATTTTTTGAAGTTGAATGTTACATTCTCGTTGTGATTGTGGGAGTTTAAAACCATTATGCTGCAAAAACGGATTGCTTTAATAATGTTGCTTTTTCCTGAAGCATTTGCCCCATACATCACAACTGTTTTAAGTATAGGAGTTTTATCAAACTCTGTAATGTTATTTTTGAGTGCTTTAGCATTTTTTGATTTAATATTTGCAGCTCTCAAATCCAATACAATCTCCTCTAAACCGGGTTCGTATATAGGCAAGTTATCTGAATTCCATTGTTTAATACGCTCTGCATCTATATCAACAACGGTAACCTTGTATTGTGGGCATTTG
>CAZKUB010000237.1:0-1515 GCA_964555835.1 uncultured Thermoplasmatales archaeon | reverse complement strand
ATTACTTTAAATTAACGTAAAACATAAAAAGAAAAATGAAGAAGTCTATTTTTTTAAACCTGCTTCCCTTCTTAAAATATCTACTTTATCTGTTTTTTCCCATGTAAAATCAGGATCTTCACGACCAAAATGACCATAAGCTGCTGTTTTATAAAAAATAGGTCTTCTTAAATTCAAATGAGTTATAATTTCAACAGGTTTTAATGGGAAAAAATCACGTACAATCGTCTCCAATGTGTCTACAGATATTTTATTTGTTCCAAAACAGTCAATATTTACGGATACTGGTTCTGAAATACCAATGGCATATGCAAGTTGTATCTCACATTTATCAGCTAATTTTGCAGCAACTATATTTTTTGCAATATATCGAGCAGCATAAGCAGCACTACGATCTACTTTAGTCGGATCTTTACCTGAAAAAGCTCCGCCACCATGTCTACCAATACCACCATATGTATCAACTATGATTTTACGACCTGTAAGACCTGCATCAGCATACGGGCCTCCACGAATAAAGGAACCCGTTGGATTCACATGAAAAACTGTATCTTTATCAATCCATTTATTACATACCGGTTTGATTACTTTCGTAATTATATCTTTTTGGATTCTATCATGAGAGATTCCTCCATCATGCTGAGTGCTTACAACAATCGCATCTGCACGCAAAGGTTTTCCATTTTCATCATATTCAATTGAAACCTGTGATTTACCATCAGGTCTAAGATAGGTTATTTCTTTTTTATTTCTGGCCTCTGAGAGTTTTTTCGTAAGTTTATGCGCAAGATCTATCGGTAGAGGCATGAGTTCCTTTGTCTCATTACTAGCATAACCATACATCATACCTTGGTCTCCTGCTCCTTGATCAGCATGTAATCCTTCTCCTTCAGATACACCCTGTGATATATCTGGACTTTGCTCTGTAATTTGTATCCAGACAGAGCAGGTTTCCCATTCAATTCCATATTCTGATTTTGTGTAGCCGATGTCTTTTATTGTATTTCTAACTATACGGGGTATATCCAAGTAAGCACTGGTCGTCATTTCGCCAAAAACCATCACTCCACCATTTTTTGTACCGGTCTCAATTGCTACTCGGGAGTTTGGATCTTTATTAAGAGCCTCATCTAAAATAGCATCTGATATAATATCACACATCTTGTCAGGATGACCTTCAGTTACTGATTCTGAGCTTAGAATTATCTTTCTTTTTATCATATTTTCACCTATAAACCATTATTTTAGCGTCTAAATATGCGAGAAATATGAAACAAAAGCATAGTTATTAACTTTTTTAAAGATAAAGAAGGGAAAAATTGGTTTTACTCGTTTATTTTACGAGTAACCCACATTTGATCATCAATTGCATCATAAACTGCTTCGTCAGATATATCGTCTATTGTTTGTTTATCTGATAAGATACTACCTGTTCTTTTGTTTTCTGCTTTTGAAAATTTCAATATAATATCTTTTTTAATCACCCAGTAATGAGTTCGCCATTCTCTACCATCA
>CAZKUB010000236.1:0-1718 GCA_964555835.1 uncultured Thermoplasmatales archaeon | reverse complement strand
GATTTCTAACGCAAGTGGTGATAAAACTCCTAAAACAGTTCCTGGAATGATTCCTTTTTTAATAATATAAAAACCAATGAGGCCTATCCCTAGAAGCACTGCAACTGATTCAAAAGTAGTTATAAATAAATCCAATTTCTTTTCCTCTCAATATTTTCTTAAAGCTAATCAGCAATATATAAAACATATAAGTTTATTACTATTGCGATTTTGGAGGTTTTATTTTATGAACGAAAAAAATAGTATTTTATCTTTAATGATTAAAGATCATTGTAAAATTGAGAATCTTATAAGTGAACTTGAAGAAAAATCAAAGCAAGATTTTGAATCAATGAAAAAGGCTTTTGAAAAGTTTGAGTGGGAGCTTGAAAAACATATTTTCGCTGAAGAAAAAGCAATTTTTACAGATTACAGGCCAGATGATGTAGATCAGGGTTTTAAAATGCTTCCTGAGCTTACTATTCAACATAATTATATTGTTAATACTTTGAACAACTGGCGTGATAATGTTCGTAAGAAAAAGATGATTACTGATATCTATAGTCTTAAAGAGTTTCTTGTAAAACATAGAAAGTTTGAAGAAGAAAAAGTCTATCCAAAGTTAGAAGAAGGTCTTTCTGATGAAGAAAAAAGACATATCATTGCAAAAATTAATGAATTGGTTTAGAGGTGATATTTTATGGCAAAAAAATATAAATGTGAAAAATGTGAAAAAACAGTTGAAAGAAAAGAAGGCAGTATTCCTGAGTGTTGTGGGAAACCTATGAAGCAACTTCCTCTGGATTTTTGTATGCAGCCAGCTCATCCCGAGCATGCACGTCCAATGGACAACGAAGAGCCTTGTGATGAAGGGCGAGCAGGATAAAAACAAAGCTATTTTTTTACAGTTCTTCTCTCAGGTATAGGCTCTGGCTTTTTTTTACCATCTTTTATCTCTTTGGAGACATAAAGAGCACAGTAACATGTGCCAAATTCATCTAGATCAGGGTCTCTATAAACACAGGGGCAAATAATATCTGAATCCTCTTCTCTGTTTCCTGATGCAAGCCTGCATGGACAAGCCCAATAACCATATCGTTTCTGATTAACTAGAAGACTTCTAATCAAATCTTTTGTAAAATCTTTATCCGGGTTTAGATGATAACCTTTGGACTCTGCATATTTGTCTAATCTTTCATATACTCGGTTTATTTTTTCTTCTGATATATCATCCATTTTTATTCTATCACCTTTCGTATTTCATCTTCTTTAAAACCAACTATAGCGTTCTTATCGTTTATTACAAGTGTTGGAAAACTACTGCGAGGGTTATGTTTTTTTATTTCATCAAGGGTATTGGTCTTATCAGATCCGTTTAATAAATCAACATAGACATAATTGTAATCTACACCTAAATCCTCAAGTAGTTCTTTGACTTTACTACACCATATACAAGTGCTTAACGAATAAAGCATTATTTTTCCTTTATTTTTTCCTTTTACATGCTCAGTTTTTATCATTTTATCACTTTTTCCTCATATTTATTATGATAAACAAAATCTTTGATTTTTTTCCTTTCAGGCCTTTGTTTTTCCGCCTGAATTTGTTTATCATTAAGATAAGATTTTATTTTATCTGATTTTTTACCAACAATTACAAGTGTTATAACATCTAGTTCATCAGGGATATCAAGTATTTCACGAGTTTTTTTAGGCCTATAGCCTGCTATTGGATCAGCA
>CAZKUB010000235.1:0-3261 GCA_964555835.1 uncultured Thermoplasmatales archaeon | reverse complement strand
TTTTCGCAGATGAATATGTACATATTAGTGCACGTCACACATTAGATACATTAAAAACAGGAAATTTAAAAAAATCTTGCTAAATTATTTGTATTCATCCCAACTTTTAATTTTTAAATCATCAAGCTTAGTTCTTTGAATTGCTTCAACAAATCTTTTTGCAAGTTGAAGATTAGTAATAAGAGGCACATCAAAATCAACTGCTTTACGACGTATTAAATAATCATTGTCCAACTCGTCTTTCTCTATATTTTTTGGAATGTTTATTACTAAATCTATTTTACCATCAGCAATATACGTGAGTGTATTTGGTTCTTTTTCGTCTAGAGGCCAATAAAGAACCTCTACAGGAATATTATTTGCTTTCATAAAATCAGCAGTACCCCCTGTTGCATAAAAATGATAACCCATACCATTTAATATTTTAGTTGACTCTAAAAACTCTGCTTTACTATAAATAGGACCAGTTGACAACAAAATTGTTTTATTGGGAAGTTTAAAACCAGTTGAAATAAGGCTTTTCAAAAAAGCCTCATTAAAATCATCACCCAGACAGGCAACCTCCCCCGTAGAAGCCATTTCAACACCAAGCACAGGGTCTGATCCTTTAAGACGCATAAAAGAAAACTGTGGTGCTTTAACACCTACATAATCTAAATCAAAAGATGACCTGTCAATTGGTTTAATGTTTTTCCCCATAATCTTTTTTATTGCTATATCTACAAAATTAATCTTAAAAACTTTTGATACAAAAGGAAAACTACGAGATGCACGAAGATTACATTCTATTACTTTTACATCATTATCCTTTGCAATAAACTGAATGTTAAACGGTCCTGTTATGTTAAGCGCTTTTGCAATTTGCTTTGAAATAGTTTTTACGCGCCTCATTGTCTCCAGATAAGTTCTTTGAGGGGGGAGAACCATTGTTGCATCCCCTGAGTGAACACCTGCATTTTCTACATGCTCGGACACTGCATAACAGAAAAGCGTTCCTTTTTTTGCAACTGCATCTATTTCTATTTCTTTTCCGCCAGTTATAAACTTACTTATAACAACAGGGTGATCTTTGTTTATCTCTGATGCTTTCTTAAGGTAAGTTTTAAGCTCATTTTTACTAAGAGCGATACTCATTGCAGCACCACTTAGAACATAACTTGGACGAACAAGCACAGGATATCCTACTTTTTCTGCAAAGTTTTCTGCATCCTCCAAACTGGTAAGTTCTTTCCACTCTGGTTGATCGATATCAAGTTCATCAAGAAGCTTTGAAAAACTATGCCTGTTTTCGGCACGATCAATATTTTCAGGTGATGTTCCAAGGATGAAAACACCATTTTCATAAAGAGGTATAGCTAAATTATTTGGAATTTGTCCACCCATGGACACAATTACGCCAAGCGGTTTTTCTTTTTCACAGATATCAAGCACACGCTCAAGGGTCAACTCATCAAAATAAAGTTTATCACATATATCATAATCAGTGCTCACAGTTTCAGGGTTACAATTGATTAAAATTGTTTTATATTTAAGATTTCTAAGTGTTGAAACAGCATTTACACAACACCAGTCAAATTCTACAGAAGAGCCGATACGATACGCCCCACCACCAAGTACTACAACCTGGCGTTTAATATTAAAATCTATATCATCTTCTGAAGCATTATACGTTAAATAAACATAGTTTGTCTTTGCAGGATACTCTGCTGCAAGAGTGTCAATTTGCTTAACATAAGGAATTATACCATGTTTTTTCCTTTTTTGCCTGATTTTAATCTCAGAACTATCTGTAATTATTGCAATTTGTTTATCTGAAAAACCTTTTTGTTTTGCTTCTTTTAAAAGATCAGAAGACAGACTTGAAAGTTTGCTTTTACTTAATTTTTTCTCTATATCTATTATGTTTTTAATTTTGTATAAAAACCAAGGGTTTATCTTTGTAAGATCATGAATTTTTTCAATTGTATACCCTTTTTTTAATGCTTCTGCAACTGCAAACATACGCTTATCCGTCGGTTGACTCAGCGCGTTATCTAAATCATTAAAAGATAAATTATTACAGATAAGGCCGTTCATACCAGGATCAATCATTCTAATTGATTTCTGGAGAGCCTCCTCAAAAGTCCTGGCAATAGCCATTACTTCACCTACTGATTTCATTTCAGACCCTAGATTAAGGTTAACTCTCCTGAATTTCTGCAGATCCCAACGAGGATATTTAACGACAATATAATCTAGTGCAGGTTCAAAACAAGCAGATGTTTCACGTGTTATAATATTTTGAATCTCTGCTAGATTATAACCTAGTGAAAGTTTAGCTGCGATAAATGCTAAAGGATAACCTGTTGCCTTTGAGGCAAGAGCAGAACTTCTGGAAAGCCTTGCATTAACCTCGATAATCCTGTAATCTTCAGAATTTGGGTCAAGTGCAAATTGGATGTTGCACTCACCAACTATGCCTAGATGGCGTATCACTTTTATCGAAATTGCTCTAAGTTTGAAAATCTCAGATGCAGTAAGCGTTTGAACAGGAGCAACAACAATGCTCTCTCCTGTGTGAATACCCATGGGATCAATATTTTCCATGGAACAAACAACTATACAATTATCATATTTATCCCTTACAACCTCGCATTCTATTTCCTTCCAACCGCCACAGTATTCCTCAATAAGAATTTGTTTTGTAAAAGAAAATGCTTTTTTTGTAATTTCCAAAAGTTGTTTTTTGTTATATGCTACTCCAGAGCCAAGACCACCTAGAGCATATGCAATACGACACATAACCGGAAAACCTATCTCTTCTGCAGCTTTTATTGCGTCGTCAACAGTTTTTACAGCTTTGCTTAGCGGTACTTTTAAATCTATTTCATTTATTTTATTAACAAAAAGATCACGATCTTCTGTATCTAGAATAGATTGGATAGGTGTCCCAAGAACTTTTATATTATGATTTTTAAGTATATTTTTTTCATAAAGAGCCACACCTACATCAAGTGCTGTTTGACCACCAAAACTAAGTAAAATCCCATCTGGTTTTTCTTTTTTTATAACTTTTTCAACAAAATCAGATTTTAAAGGAAGAAAATATACTTTATCTGCAAGATAATCCGATGTTTGAATCGTTGCAATATTAGGGTTTATAAGAACTGTTTTAACTCCTTCTTCTTTTAATGCTTTAATTGCTTGGCTTCCTGAGTAATCAAACTCCCCTGCTTGCCCAATTCTTATAGCACCAGAACCTAGGATTAAAACCTTGTTTAA
>CAZKUB010000234.1:0-2407 GCA_964555835.1 uncultured Thermoplasmatales archaeon | reverse complement strand
TTGTCCTTGCTGTTCCATTTGTTTTTAAAAGTCCTTTTTATCCAATGCTGGCAGGTGTTTTTCTTACTTTTTTAATGCTTGCTTTTCACAGCTCTGGTCGTATTTTATACTGGTTTCAAACCAGGGATAATACAAGTGATGTAAGTTTTTGTCTTATGTGGGGTATTGCGATTTTTGTTTTATGGACGATTCTTGGAAATCCTTGGATTGCAGTGATCCCACCTGCTTTTATTGCTTTTGGTGATGGGATAACAGGAATTGTTAGAAACTTTGGTTTTAAAGAAAGAACTAAACATCCTATCGGAAATATCTACATGGCTGGTGTTTGCATCCCCATTGGTTTTTATTTCGGCAGCCTCTCAGGGCTGCCTGGTCTTGGATTTTGGGCTGTGGTTGCAGCAATTGTTGCATCTATTTTTGAGCGTTATGAATTTGGGCCTATTGATGATAATGTTTTGATAACAGTTGGTGCTACAGTTGTTATTTTCATTGGAGCACATGTCGGCGTGGTTTTATAGTTTCTAAAAAGGTTTTAAAAATTAGTTTATCTGAAGACTGGGGTCTCCAAATAGTTGCCATTGTTGTACCATTTTTATATCCATTTCATCATGGTTTCCTAAAAACCTGTTTAGATACTGAGTTATTGCCTCCTGATGTAGCTCACCGACTCCGCGTATGTTTTCTTCTATATATAGTTCAAGGAATCTGAGTTCAAGCCATCCGTCTAATACTTCTATGTAATCGTTTATATCATTGTTATCTGCATCATCTAGAGCATGTGTGCCAAGGCCGGTATTAGCAATAGTTGCAATAGCACCACCGCCTCTTTTGCTTGTAAGCTTCCAGGCCCAGCAATAAAGCGCTTTGTTATCAAAGATGTTTACATCAAATTTTCCGTTAAAACATCCTCCGACAACAGTTACTGGTAGTTTGTATCTATTTCTAAGAAAGTTCATATTAAAATTTCTATAAAACAAGGTTGGTGCCCATCTTTCAGAATCTGGTGGAAGTTTTGCCCCCCACAAGGAAACGCTGCCGTGTCCTGAGAAATATGCAAAACCTGCGCCTTGGTTAAATGCTTTGTTGATGTCTCGTACGGTTAGATCTCCTTTTTTTTCAGCATAAAGCTTTACCGGGTTAAAACCAGTCATTATTTCAGCAGCTTCTTCCATTATTAAAATCCCTTCAGCCTCTTGAGCTGCATCAGGCCAGTGATCACCTGCCACTAGCATTATATTTTTGAACCAGTCCCCACTGCCTCTTGTTTCATAATTTATTATTTTGTCAACAACTACTCTTACTTGAAGCCTGTTTCTACAAGGAAGTCTCCCGAGTCTTACATTTGGATATAAATCCATTTCATCAATTACTCCGCCAGCGTATTCTGCAAAAATACCGTTGTTATTAGTATCCCAGCATGAGAAATTTCCCTCTGAATCATAGATATCTGCAAAATATAAATCACTGAGAAATGATGGTTCTATATGCTCTTGAGTACCTTCTCTAATGATGACATGGCTGTATCTTACAGGAAGATTCCACCTTTTTGTTTGACCATCTCTTCCACCTACTAAAAGAACATCTTTTACACCATAGCTTTCAATTGCATCTTTTATACAGTACTTTATCTGCTCTGCCTCATCTCTTCCAGGGAAATTGTCATATATCTCTTCTGCGGTCACAAATATCGTTTTAACGTTTTGTTTTTCTTTATGATTAATAAGCGGTTGCAAAGCTCTTGAAAACTTATTGGGAGCAATAATTAATAAATCATAAATATTCACATCATTAAGTAGGGGTGTTTCTGGTTCTTTATAAAAAACTCTTACTTCTACCTGATCAGTAAATAGAATTTGCTCATCCAAAGGAAGATAAGTAACAGGATATACTCTTATGTTTAAGATTGTTTTTTGCTCGTTATCTGAAAGCCCACCTCCTGTGTGATATACTACAAAATCATGTGGATACATATCAGAGCGTTCATAAATGCTTTTATCCTCTTGAGTTACGGCTGAACACGACCCATAGGATAGCATCGATGGAATGTTTATTGTCTGAGGGGTTGTATAACTGTATTCTACAGATAGTATTTTTGTTCCAAAAGGAAATGTAAATGTTGTTAAATTTACAGGAATAACTGGTCGTCCATCACCGCTGCTATGAAAATCTGCTTCTTGGACGTTTACTACAGTTAATCCTTTACGCGCTACTCCAGGATGTTCTACAATTACAGGTTCTGAAAATTCGTATGTTAGTTTAAAAGTCTTTACACCTTCGGCTAAAACAAGTATTTCTTCGTCTACTTCAATTTCTTTTTCACCGATTCTCTGTATTATTAAAACAGCACCTATGCCTGCTAATATAATCATAAAAACAATAGCAATTGCAATATTTTTTTTCATCTTTT
>CAZKUB010000233.1:0-2695 GCA_964555835.1 uncultured Thermoplasmatales archaeon | reverse complement strand
ACGACAAATATTGTTATAAATATATGCACCAGCCGCTTCATATATTATAATATTACAGATAAATATATAAAATTATCTATTATTGATTTTTACATCAATAAAAATTAAAGTTTTATTTTTTCGCCTTTCCGGAGTGCTTCAACAGATTTATCAGCATGTTCTCTGAGTTTATCTTTATCCATAACTGCTTTTCTAGCACGGATGTTTTGTTCCTTTATTGCTTGTTTAGCCTCGTTGTATCTTTTACGACGATCACCTTTTATAGATATAATTCTTGCTTTCAGCTCGTATGCTTTCTTATGAACAGTATCAGCTTCGTTGCGCATCTCAATGTACTGCTCATGTTTTTTATTTCCTTCAGCAATGCTTATTGATAACTCATTTATAAGCTTGGTATATTTTTTATGAAGCTTATTACTTTCATCGTAAAAACCTTGAACTTTTTTATGCTCTTCATCTGCTTTTTTGAAAAGCTCATCAATTGCGTTATCTTTATCACTTATGTCTATCTGTATCTCTTTTTGAGCATCAAGTTGTTTCTTTGTTCTTTTGTATTCCTCACGTTTTTCACGTATTTTTTCTATAAGATTGTTTTCTTCCCTATGGCTCATAGGAACAGTTTCTTGACGGTATTCAAGCATCTGTACATCTGCTTTTAACTCTTCAACACGCAACGGTAGATTTTTAAAAACGGATCCTTTCTTTTTTCTTCTTGCTTCAATGAGCTTTTTTGCCTCTTCTTGAAGCTTGTTACGTATTTTTTTATGCGCCTGCATTTTTTCTACAAGTTCATCGCGCTGTTTTTTAAGCTCATCAATTTTTTCTTTAATCTCTTTTCTACTGTTATGCACCATGTCACGCTCTTCACGTAACACTTTTGCCAAATCGTTTAACTCATTTCTCTTTTGAATGTATGATTGATACTTTTTCTCTGCATCTCTGAGTTGTTCAATTTCTTTTTTGCTTTCAGCCTTCTCACTCATACGAAACACTTAAAGATAATTGCTTGGTTTTTTCAACCGGTATTACTTAACTACTATATATAACTCGTTTTTACCTTTTACGGCTATCCAAGGGATAGTTATATCCGCATGTCCACCACGAGGGATGGTGATATTCTCTACTTTATTTTTTTCCTCACCGTTTACGTATAAAATAATAGAGATATTATCTGCTGATACGCTTCCTATGTTGAAAAGTTTGAAAGATGTTTCTATACGATCGCCTTTATTAAAAACTCTGGGCCAATGCAAAATACCAGATATCTTTACATCAACTTTTGAATCCTTTATAGATGTAACTGTTGATAATTCAGCTTTTTTGTTTTTATTTACTGGTTTAACAACAACTTTTACCTCAACCCAATCTTCTTTTTTAATGTAATCTTTTGGTTTTACATATAATCTTATGTTTCTCTCTTGTTTTGAATCTATCATTAATTGTATTTCATCTATTGAAACATCCCAGCTTTTTGATTTGCTTTCTTCCATTTCTATTTGGATGTTGTAGTTTAATGATGACTTATATGGATTTTTAATATTTATATCATAGACTGCGATTTCATCTGTATCTATTTCTTTTACCGGTTCCAAGCAAGCAATATCCACGTATTTTACCTTCTTTAAAACTATAAAGATAACTAAGATGATTGACAAGATGATTACTGCGATTATTGCGATTATTGCAATTATGTTAGGCCCTTGAACTGCTACATTGACTGTCATTATTTTTGTATAAATATTACCATAGTTCTGGCTTGTATATGATGTTATCCTAATTGTTAACTCATCGTTTTTTATGTTTGTAAACCATGGAACAGACAAGATTACATCTAATTCTGCTTCCTCATTTACACCTACTGGTTTATCTATATACGGAGTGTATTCTAGACCCCAGCCGTTTTTTGATTCAATATCAATTATGTATCTATCAGCTATATATCCCTTGTTTGTGTTTCTAACGATAAATTTAAGTTTTCCATCTGAACCATGTTTAATTTCGAGGTCTTCAGGTACTATTATCCCAACTCCATATTCAACTGCATCTTTTGAAACAGAAATAGTTGTAATATGACGAGTATAACCTGTGTTTCCTAAGATAATTATAGCTAGTTGAATTAGCTCGTTTTTATCATAGGCAGATGCATCTTCTGCTTTTGACTCAACAATTATTTTTATTTCTTTGTTTTCTCCTGCGTTTATCTGCATTTTTTCAGGATAAACAGTATAATCCCAATCTCCAATGCTTTTTATTTCTTCAACTGTAAAATCTAAGTTATCATCGTATTCGCTACTTATATTAATTTTATACTCAATTTTTTCTCCAGCATATGCTGATCTATCTTCTAAACTATCTACAAGTTTGATGTTGTCTGTCTCTTCGTAAGAAAATGTTATTTTAGAGGGATACTGCGATGAATCATATGATATAACTGGTGATTTAAAAAGACCCAAAGGTTTGTTGACCACAGATATTTCAAGGGACAAATCCTGATCATACCAAATCTCTTTATCATTTAAATTCCCAAATTCAAACGTTGTTGGTGCTTCAGCACTACGTTTTATTCTTTCAATAATCGTTGTTCTGCCAAGATTTACTTCCGAAATAGCTATTACTTCGTCTCCTTGTTTTAAAGTAGCCGCTATAGTTGTCTTTTTAAGAGTAAGTATCTGAGGATAATATATGTATAAATCAG
>CAZKUB010000232.1:0-5356 GCA_964555835.1 uncultured Thermoplasmatales archaeon | reverse complement strand
GTTATTATTTTATTATATTTTATTGATTTTGTTTTCAAAAAAATATAAAAAACTAATTTAATTGTACGATAATAAAGCAAATATTTACAAGCTTTATTTTATAACGTGTTTTTAATCGATTAACAAAATGTTTTATTTATCAAAAGTTAGATTGCGATCTACTCTTGAGTAGTAGAGTATACATGCAGAAATAAAAAAAGAGATGATATTTGAAAATCATATTGCAGCTGAGGATAAAAGGCTTCTTTCTTTTGTAAAAAATGAACGAAGGATAAACTCATATATACAAAATCCGCGGGGTGGGAAAAAACTAAATGTAGGATTCCCGTTGGCTAGATATATAACACCTATGTTTTCTGTTTTATCATAAAACATACACGTGCTGACTCCAGGATAACTCCCGCTATGACCTGATACAACATGACCATATCCAATGACGGGACGGTGCATCCATGCAAGACTATAGCCAGCGAACCTGATGTTGTTATACTGTTGAAATTCCTGCATGATATCTACTGTATCTTTTTCAATGATTTGAACGTCTTGATAAACACCATCGTTCATATGTGCTATGAGGAAACGGGAAATATCAGAGACAGTTGAATATAGTCCTGCTCCAGGATACCATCTTATCCTCCAATACTGGTATGTATTATTGTATCCTATCAACTTGGTAAAATACTCATCGAGATAATAGTATTTTCCTAGTACGCGTTGGTAAGGGATTGCTACCTGATCGATATTAAGACGGGAGAGATTGAAACTGGTGTTTTTCATACCCAGCGGGATAAAAATATTGTTATCACAATACTCCAAAAAACATTCACCAGATATAATCTCCACGAGATATGCAATAAGCTCAAAGCCTACATTTGCATACATTGCATGTTGTCCGGGTCGATAAACTTCACTCCATACCCTGGAAGTATAATAGGCACCATCCGGCAATAGATATTCTTGTAAGTATGGCTCTGGAGAGAAATCAAAAGGTGGGTCACCTGAGAAGTTAAACCAGTAATATCTATTTCCTCTATTTGTGTTTAAACTAGATCTATGAGAAAGAAGCATACGAAAAGTTATAGGATCATCCGGAAAATTAGGATTTCGAAGCTCAAATGGTAAAAACATGTTGACATCATCATCAAGATCAAACAAGTCTTGTTCATAAAGCTGCATAAGCGCGGTTCCAACAATGGTCTTAGTAATTGATGCAAGAAGATAAATTGTATCAGACGTTGCAGGCTTTTTTTCTGAAAGATCATAATACCCATAGCTTTTGGACAATATGATTTGATCATCTTTGATAATACATGCGGAAAGCGATGGATAACCTGCAATTCTCATAAGAAATGAGATTTTTTGGTCAAATAATAAATCACTAAACTGTCCAGAATAAGAGTTTTTTATCTCCCGAGATTCTGTAAGGTTTCTAGAAATAATATTCTCTGCAAATGCTACACCCGGTAGAAGTAATGATATTATTATGACTACCAAGATTGTTCTTTTATAGATATAAACCACCGAAAAACATCAAACTATTAGTATAATACATTTACTGATTTTATATTTATCAATAATAAAAAGGAATTACTTTATAATGCATCTAATAGTTTTAGCAAAATCCAAGACATCCTCATGTTTAGTATTATATGAGCACATTAATCTTACTTCGGATTTATTTTCATCAAACACATGAAAAAAATATTTTTTATGAATTTTTTCCACATACTTTTTTGGGATTTTTGCAAAAACCGCGTTTGATTCTACTTTCTGAGTTATTTGAACCCCTTGTATTTCTTTGATTTTTTTATAAAGAAGTTTTGCCATAGCATTTGCATGCTCTGCATTTTTTTTCCATAAATCATTTGAGAGAAGAGTTTCAAATTGTATAGAGATATAGCGCATTTTTGACATAAGATGCATACCTTGTTTTCTAAAAAATTCAAAGTTTCCAACAAGTTTTTTATCAAAAAATACTACCGCATCTCCAAACATCATTCCATTTTTTGTACCGCCAAAACTAAGGATATCAACACCCGCATCAGCGGTTAACTTTCTAAGACTAACACCTAAATATGCTGCAGCATTACAGAGACGTGCACCATCCATATGAAGAATCATATTATTTTTATGTGCAAATTCAGAAATTTTTTTGATTTCATCAGCGGTATAAACTGTTCCCATCTCAGTTGTCTGGGTAATAGATATGATCCGGGGCTGTGCCATATGAACATCGCCTATTCCAACTAGATGTGGTTTTATCTTATCGACTGTTAGTTTACCATTACATGTAGGGACAGTTGTAAGCTTACATCCTATGAAATGCTCCGGTCCACAGCATTCATGAACATTTAAATGAGAGTTTTCAGCACAAATAATCGAGTTAAAAGAATTTACAACGGTTTTTAAAGCAATTATATTTGCAGCAGTACCATTTGCTACAAAAAAAACATTAATGTTTTTTCCAAAGTGTTCTTTGAATTTTTCAATAGCTGATTTTGTGTATTCATCATCACCATATGAAAGATAATAACCCAAATTTACAGATTGCATAGCTTTAAAAATCTGAGGATGAACTCCAGAGTGATTATCACTTCCAAATTCATAATTTACAGCCATGGATTATCCTTAATCAGTAAGTATTATAAAAATCTTTAAAAACTTCCATATATAAAATCTAGACTTCCATCCTATAATTCGATAACTTTTAATATACTCATATGTTTCAGTGAAAAAACATCTGAAAGGCATCGTGATTAATTATGGGGGCAGAAAGTCTTATGAAACGAAATCCAACAGCATTTTTAAAAGAAGAATATGAAGAACTTGTAAAAAACAATTTTGACTGGAAGCTAAGAATACTTGAATCAGGTTCAACACCTCATTCAATTGTCGATGGTAAAAAAGTAATAATGCTTTGTTCAAACAATTATCTGAACCTAAGCAATCATCCAAGACTTATACAAAGTGCAGTAGATGCGGCTAAAAAACTTGGAGCAGGATCTGGTAGTGTTAGAGCAATTGCAGGTACAATGAAGATACATATGGAAGTAGAAAAACGTCTTGCAAAATTCAAGGGAACAGAATCATCTCTTATCTATCAAACAGGTTTTGCAGCAAACGCAGGACTTATACCACAACTTGCAGGTAAGGAAGACATAATTATTTCAGATGAGCTTAACCATGGAAGTATAATAGATGGTGTAAGACTCACAAAATCAGACAAAGCAGTGTATAAACACTGTGACCTGGGAGAACTTGAAAAAGTACTAATTGACGCTGATAAAAAAAACTACCGCAGAATTCTTATTATAACAGATGGAGTGTTTTCCATGGATGGAGACATTGCACCCATGGATAAAATCGTAAAGCTTGCACAAGAGTTTGGCGCAATGACCTACGTTGATGATGCACATGGAGAAGGCGTAATCGGACCAGATGGCAGAGGAATCGGTGCACACTACAGGCTTGAAGGAAAAATCGATGTAGAAATGGGAACTTTCAGTAAAGCTTTTGGCGTAGTTGGAGGGCTTATTGCAGGAAGTCAAGACCTTGTAAATTTTGCATATAACAAAAGCCGAACCTGGCTGCTCTCTGGAAGTCATCCACCAGCAGTTGCAGGTGCTCAACTTGCTGCAATAGACGTACTTGAGACAGAGTCTAAGCATGTTAAAACACTCTGGGATAATACAAAATATTTCAAAAAAGAACTAAAAAGCATGGGTTTTGACACAGGACACAGTGAAACACCTATAACACCCGTGATTGTTGGAGAAAGCTCAAAGGCAAAAGATCTTTCAAACAGGTTATACAAAGAAGGGGTTTTTGCACTACCTATAGTATTTCCGATGGTAGCAAGAGATAAAGCAAGAATTAGAACAATGATGAATGCAGGGCTTAGCCGAGAAGATCTTGATTTCACACTTGAAAAATTCGGAAAACTAGGAAAAGATTTAGGAATTATCTAAATAAACTTAGTTTTTTATTTTTTTCTTTAATTTATATTTAGTTGAGGGGAAACAATGCAAGAAGAAGTTACAGTTCAACATGTAGCATTACAATATAAAAGCAAAGAAAAAGCAGATGTTTTTTTTAAAGAAATACTGGGATTAAATCTTATTAAAGATTTTAAATTATCCAAGGATCTTTCTAAAAAAATATTTGATATATCTGAAGAAGTAAATGTTTTTGTTTATGGAAACAAAGAAAGTATATTTGAAATATTCATAACTTCCAATAAAACAGAGTATGTTTTCAATCATATATGTATAAAAATTTCTGATAAAGATAATTTTATAAAAACATGTGAAAAAAATAATTTAAAGCCTTTTTTTGTTGAAAAAAAAGATAAAAACTTATTGTTTGTAAAAGATCATTCAGATAATCTTTATGAAATAAAATAAAAATTTTATTTTTTATCTACGGCCCATTTACCCTTTTTTTTCTGAGTTAGAACCCTATCAATTATTGTTTTTTCATCAACTTCTCTTATTGAATTATCAACTTCTTCGTCTTCTTTGTTATGTTTCTTAATTGCTTCCCTTATTGCCTCTTCATCGGCTTCTACAATAAGACCATCGTCTTCATCTGGTTTTTCATCTAAAGAAGTTTCTTCTTGCTCATCTTTAATTTCTATTTTTGGCTCCAGCTCATCGTCTATGTTTATGTTTTCTTTTTCTGTATAAGTTTCGTCTTTTACTTGATCTTTTACTTCAAAAACAGCATCGTCTCTCTTTATTCTTTCAAAAACAGATGTTTCATGGCTTGATTCTTTGTTTTTTTCTTCAGGGACCTCTGGTTTTATATCTGCTTTTTTTTCAAAAACGGTTTTAGGTTCGACTTCTTTATTTATTTTTTCATCAATCTGAGAAGTTACTGTATTCTTAGAAAGATTTTTTGGATCAATAGGGGAAGTCTTTGAGTTTATAAAACTAAATGCCTCATCTATCAAATCTTTTTCCTCCAGAGTAGGCATCCAGACATATTCATCTTTATTAATGAATATATTTGATGCTTTTGAATTAAAATGAGCAATTAACCTTAATTTCCCAGCATTATCCCTATCTAATTCAAGTTTAATATTTACATTTTTATCTTTATACATTTTCTCCAATCTCTCCAGGGAAGTATAACAGTAAATAAATTATTAGGTCTTATAACTTGCGCAAAAAAAAACATTTTTAGAGCATTAAAATATAATACGATCCATTATCTGCGGAACAAGTTCCTTTCTAACGTTTGAAAAAAATTCTAAAAAACTTTTAAAAAATAATTCTTTAAAAAATTCAGATGTTTGATTGTTTTGTGTATGTATTATCTCATTGTATGATGAATACTTATTTATTACTATATCATC
>CAZKUB010000231.1:0-4328 GCA_964555835.1 uncultured Thermoplasmatales archaeon | reverse complement strand
CAGTTCCCATTATGAATGGAGCAGTTACGCTGCTTGCAAGGAAATTTGATATGAACGAAATAACATGTGGCACTGTTTATATGATACCTGGTGATAAATTAAATTTCACGGCATGGTTCAGAGCAGGTTCGGACAATGAAGGACCTTATACCTTTGTATTTAATTATGGTGATGATTTAATAGAGACTGTATATATTTCAGAGGTACAACAGACTATAAAGGTACATCCATCTTCGAGTTATCATATGTACACTGAACTAGGTACATATACTGTAAGAATTACAGTTATAGATAACAAAGGTGATACTGTAACAGATACTTTAACTGTTAAGGTTATAGAAAAATATCTGGGTGTAGCTGGACCTTTTTTCAATAATTTTAATTGGGATTTTGAAAGATTCAACAAATATGTAGATGATGATGGAAAAATCCATGATTCATTTAAAGTATTTAATAAAGCAAATTTTACCTATTCGCCAGATGCTATAGTTAATTGGAGTATAGATAATGCTTTTATTAACAAATTAAATGATGATTTTGGAACAGATGACTGGTATTTTGATATAATGGAGGGCACTTTATTACCTGGTGAAAGTCAAATTGTAAACTTTTCATTTACACCAAATCTTACAAAAAAAGGTGATTACGACACAGCAATATATGTGAACAACAGTGATACAGATGAAAGTATACCTGTATCTTTTATTGTAACTTATGGTTTAGTTCAGATTTACCCTGGTGCATTTGTTTGGTGGAGATGGACAGGCAATCCAGTACTTTTTGTCAGAAAAGGAGAAATAAATGAATTTAACAATGTATTCTGGGTGCATAGCAAGTTTTGGGAAACGCTGGAATGGGAGGTTTATAATAAGAGTCATCCAAATATTGATGATATAACTATCATACCTGAATCTGGAGTTATATATCCTGGTGACTCACTTACACCGGTTAGTATAATCATTGATGCAAGAGATGAAGAATTCAGTGAAGACTGGCTTATAATAGAGATTCAGAGGGTTGGAGATCCTTTAGATAATGATGGTATTGGAATTAATATGATTTTAATGGAACCTGGAATAAACAACAATATTGGCTGGGTCAAACCAGATTCACATGTTTTAAACTGGTGGTTCTTCCCAAGGAGAGCATATGATAATAGGATGTGGACAGCCTCATCTTATCGTAGATTACATAAAGGATGGACTAGTGATCCACTTATACTTAAATTAGATGAGCCAATAGATTGTGATGGATTCAGAATCAATGCAAAAGCCGATGATAACTTTGATAAAATAGAGGTAAAACTATTCAATGATAACACGCTGCAGTTTACGAAAACATTTACTGCTGGTGAATGGGAGCATCATACTTGGACTGAATGGAGTGCAGGAGAAAGCAAAACTGTAAATCGAGCAGAAATAAAAATGCATCTCACAAGTGGTACATTCAAATTAAACCGAGCTAAAGTCTGGGAGTTTGATTTCAAACAAGCCTAATATAAATCCTATTCTCTTCTAATTTTTTCGTTTAAAAACTCTTCTAACTTTTTTATCTCAACCCTCTCTTGTTTAGTAGTATCTCTATCTCTTACAGTAACAGCTTTATCCTTAATGGTATCATGATCAACTGTTACACAGAAAGGAGTACCTATTTCATCCATACGAGCATAACGACGACCGATAGTACCTCCCTCATCATAGTAAGTAGAAATATCTATGTTTCTTAAATCAGAATCTATCTTTTTTGATATATCTATTAATTTTTTATCGCTAATTAAGGGGAAAACACCAACTTTCACAGGAGCAACAGCTGCTCTAAGTTTTAAAACACGATATTCCTCATCATTTTTTTCGCCCTCAGAGTAACTATGCTCAAGGATCATATACAAAATACGATCTATCCCGTAAGAAGGCTCAATTACATGCGGTATAAAACGCTCACCTGTAAGTTTCTCCTGTGTTTCAACAATTTTATAACAATCATCAGTAACTTTGATTTTTTCACCATCAACGTTTAATATAATGTCTTTACCATCTTTAACATCCATGTTCTCAAGTAAATCTTTTATTTTACCTGCTTTGTTTTTAAAAAGCGGTCCGAGTCGTCCCATATCAGCAACAATTTTTTTAAATTTCACTGTTTTAGGCTCATCAAATTTTCTAAGAGCATACATATCTGTACCAGATGAACTAATATGTGCATCAAGATCATACGCTGTTCTATCTGCAATTCCAACACATTCTACCCAGCCAAAACGCTCACTTAATAGTTCTGCATCCCAACATTCTGCAGCATAATGAGCAAGCTCATCATCACCATGTTTTCTAAAACGAAACTTTTTAGGATCTGCACCTGCAGAAAGCAAAAAATCTTGAGTTAGATACATGTAGTATGCAAGAGCAGGGTTGTTAATCACACCGTTTTCGACTGCTTTTTGCATCGGTAGTTTCATTTCTTTTACATTATCGAAAAGATATAGTTCTTTGTCTTTAACACATTCAAAAGCATGATGGTTCTTATCATTTGGGTCAAAGAATACTTCTGCCTCAGCCATGTTAAACTCACGTTGTCTAAGAGTACCCTGACGAGGAGAGATCTCATTTCTATACCCTCGGCCTATCTGTATCACGCCAAAGGGAAGTTTTTCACGTACATGTCTGTAAAGCAGGTGAAAATTAGTAAAAATCCCTTGTGCTGTCTCAGGTCGAAGGAATGCATCACGAGTGTTTCCAAATCCAATCTTTGTTGAAAACATAAGATTTACAGGATGCGGATTTTTTAGTATCTCACCACAATTTGGACATTTTACTTTTCCTTTTTCTGTCTCACTCTTAGGGTCAGCTCCCTCGTTTATCAGTCCTTCTAGTTTAAATGATTGTTTACATTTTTTACAGTCAACAGTAAGATCTGTAAACTCGTCAACATGACCAGATGCTTTTAAAACATCATAAATTGTAACCGTAGGTGTGTTTACCTCTACACAATTATCTTTAAGCAGGTAATATTTTCTCCAGAGGTTTTCAATATTGTTTTTTAGCTGTGATCCAAGAGGGCCGTAGTCATAAAAACCAGCAACACCACCATAGATTTCAAAAGAGGGATAAATAAAACCACGTCTCTTTGCAAGCATCATTATTTTATCAAACACGTCTTGAGCCATGATATACAAGTCTCCACTAACAGGTAATTAAAAAAGTGTATAAAATAAAAGAATTTAAAACCAGCAGGCCATAAGATCGATATCTGTAACCATTCCAACAAGCCGGTCTTCAGAATCAACTACAGGTAAGTGACTTATCTTGTTTTTAACTAGTCTTTCAGCAACTTCATTAACTGGAGTGTTTTTTGTTGCTTTTACTACATCTGTCATCATTACTTCTTTTACAGGTACTGATGGAAGAGCTACTTCTGAAATAGAATAATGAAGTCGTACTGTATCACGGATTCCTTCCCATGTCCATTCATCCTCATCTCCACCCATGCCCATATCAGTTTGAGATACACTCTCACGTATATGGCTGAGTTTAAATAAATCTCCATCTGTTACTATACCACATAGTTTTCTTTCACTGTTTAAAACAGGTAATGCGTTTTCATTTGTGATATTTATGATTTCCATTACTATATCGATAGGCGTATCCTGGTATACAGGTACAACTAAATTTGTGAAATAATCCTCGATTAACGCATCAGGTTTTTCTGGTAAATGTTTTAGTACATCTGTAGGACTTATGATTCCTACCAAGTTGTTTCTATTATTTATAACAGGTAAACCATGAATTCTGTGGGTATAAAGTAGTTTTGCAGCATCTACTACATCTTGCTCCTGTGTAACTGAATAAAACTTGTCGCTCATAATTAGTGCTAGCTGCTCCTCATCAGGATTCTTAAATATATCACTACGTGTTAAAACGCCTACAACATTTTTTGTATCTTTTTTAAGTATCGGCATTCCTGAAACATTGTGTTTTGCAAGTATTTTCAAAGCATCTTTAACTGTTCCTGGCACATATCCAACAACTAATTCATCTGACATCACATCTTCTACTTTCACATTAACCCCTCTTCTCTATTTAAGATATACAAAGGCTTAAACGTTTTTTTATCTAAAACAACAAACCCCGCCTTTGAATTGGAACAGAGAATGTCACACTCCTGATTTAAAACTTTCCTTGCAGTATATGTACAGTTATAGATTAAATCATGTAATGAAAACAGATTTGTTTTTTGTTTAACAAAAAATATTTCTTCCAAAATTGATGGATTATTTAACATTGCATTATCCGTTCCAAGTATTATCTCCACACCTGTTTTCTTAAGAAGATTGT
>CAZKUB010000230.1:0-1770 GCA_964555835.1 uncultured Thermoplasmatales archaeon | reverse complement strand
TTAAAAAAATGTTTGCCAGAAATGAGGAAAAAATTAAAAGTTATTATATTGATGAGATTAAAAAACATGTTAAAAAAGCTGAGGAGTTAAGTAAATCTGATGTCATTCCTGATTCAAATTACAAAGATTTAATGGGCCAAGCACCCATGTATATAATAAACAGAATGCTTGCAGAGATAGATATTTTAATTTAAAAAAGCAGAATTTTATTTTATTTCAAAATATATTTTTGTTGCAGGTCGCGTAAGATAAAAAATAACGCCGAGATTAGTTAAAAATACTACTATGGCTGATATTAGCCCATATATTGAAAAATCATCCTTAAAAAGTATTACATTTATCATAAAACTTGCAAGCATTAGAGAGAGAATAGCAAGAAAAATAGTTGATATTATAAGACCTGCAGTCCAAACCCTTTGATCGTTTTTGAAAACGCCGTATGCAAATACGAAAAATACTACTGAAAAAACCAAGAAAATAACTGTAGATATAAGAAAGACTAGATGAACTATTGGTATTATTGGTTCAAATGCCGGTCGAAAACTTTCAGGTGCACTTTCTATCCAGTTAGGAACATCTAAAACCATGGAGATAGATATAGCTCCATAAACAAGAAAAAAAACTGCTAGTATCAACCATAATATCATCAGAATGATTATATTAGTATGTCTATTGGTCAAACAAGCAAGCCTCCTTCCTACTATATGTTTTATATATACAATACATTGTTATAATTTTTGCTTTTATTGACAAAATCTTTTTTTTATAAAGTTCTTAATTTTATACAAAAATATTGATGCTAATAAGAATGTTGAAAAGATAAAACAATAAAAACCGATATTTAGGTTCCAATTACAGGGTATCTGCTCAAATGTGTTTTCCCCATATATTATAACATCAATCGTTCCAGATCCAAAGATACTTCCAACGGTTGCCTCTGAAAGCATTGATGTAGCAACAAAAAAAGCAGTTATACATCCTAGCATCAAGACTATGGACATGAAAAGTGTTAGAAACGGTATTTTTTTAAGATTTGTAAAACTTTTAATTACAATATTTAAAACAATTAGTCCAATTACTAAAATCGAAAGATAAAGAATTACATCTATAACAAATGTAAACATCTCATCCATTATTGCAATACTTCCCGAGATAACATCATTACTTGTTGTAATAGTAACCATATTATTTGGAATGATATACAAATTAGTCACAGTTTCAGACGCTGGGTTGTTTAAAGACCCAGATATACTCCACCAAGGAACAAATAATGCTATAAAAATAAGTGTAATAGATAAACACTTAAGGAAAAATAAGCTCTTTTTATGTTTATATGAATAAAATCCAATACCTATCAAAGAAATAATGCTAAATATTATAACAGCATATGGCTGCCACGGCTCTTTAATTGTAACAATACTTAGTTCTCTATCGTTTAAAACATCGACTCCCCTCCTAGCAACTATTTTATCATTATAAGATATTTCGAGTAGATATTCCCCGGGCGGAACTGAAAGTATAATAACACCATTTTTTCCTGTAAAACCTGATGCTCCTTCTCCATTTCTTACAAGTTTAATTTTAGCATCAGATAATAAATTACCATGTGAATCAAAAACGTTAGTAGTTATGTTAAAAGTAGTAGGGAAAACAAGCTCTATCATATCATCTGTTATTGGTATGCTGATATTATGCTGTAAAACAACTGATCTATAATTTACAAAAAGAAAGTAGTCTCCAGGATATATATATGAAAATCTGTAATTTCCT
>CAZKUB010000229.1:0-2011 GCA_964555835.1 uncultured Thermoplasmatales archaeon | reverse complement strand
CTGACCTTGTCAAAAAGTTACCTTTAGCGCTATGCTATTTACCCGCACTAAATCTAATTAAAAGATTAAATTTATCAATTAATAAAACAACTGAACTCTATAATAAAAGTTCTGAGGCTATCGATATTATAAAAAACATTAGCGGACCTGAAATTTTAAATAAATTAAATGATAACGGACAACAATTTGAAAAATTTTCAAACAGCATAATAACCTCGGTAAAGCAAATTAGACTTTTTTTGTTCATTACGCTAGGGTTTTCCGTAGTATCATTTATAATCGGTATAATTTCACTATTAACTTAAAAAATAAGCCAACCAGAAAATATAGTTTCTTATGGATAATCCGCAAGACGTCCCGACGATACGAGAAAACTGTCCGGATTAATCCGGAATACGCAGTAAATTAGATTTCTTCTTATTATTGTATAATTAGTAATCGAGGTGACAGCTATGTATATAAACAAAGACAATGTTGTTCAAGAATACAAAAGATTAAAATCACTGGTATCGGAAAGAAAATCAGAATTCGATACTTTCATTGATAAGCTTGAAAAAGAAACATCCTGGCTTACTTCTCCTGCCAGTACTAAATTTCATCTCTGTGAGCCAAGAGGGCTTTTCATACATTCTGTTGGCGTAACCTCTACCCTGCTAGAACTAAAGGATGCATTGTTAAAGAAAATTCCAGACGAGTCTTGTGTGATCGTAGGGTTGTTTCATGATCTCGGTAAAATCGGAACATTTGAAAAAGCATTATATATTAAAAGCAAAAATACCTATGTCTATAATGACAGAGTTGTCAGTATGGGCCTTGCTGTTAGAAGCTTATACCTGGTTTCTCAATATATAAAGATAACTGATGATGAAGCACAGGCTATTTGTTATCATGACGGTCAGTATATTCCAGAAAATAAAGTAGTTGCCCACAAAGAGGCCCCTCTTACTCTTCTGCTTCATTATGCCGATTACTGGACAGCCCACATGTATGAAGATAAAAATAGAAGAAAAGATATATTATAAATAGGAGACACATCTTGGAAAGCTATGATGGAATAAAATTAAGACCTCTGTTTTACTCTGAGATATCAAGCAGTTTCATGGTTTATGAAATTTTTAATAACCATAAAAATATTGCAAGAGATTTTTTAAAAAATACTTTTAGCCTGGTTATAGATGATGACATATCAATAGTAAGAGAAAAGACATACCCTAAAAAAGGTAGTGTTGATGTTTTTCTATCTTTTAAAAGCAAGGGTATAAAAACAGTTGTCCTAATTGAGGTTAAAGTCCATGATTATTTAAGTGCTACTGCAAATCAAATAAGAACCTATTACGAAGCAGCAACCGAAGAACTCGGAGATAATAATGTATATTTCATATACCTGACCCAGTTTAACAGAAATAATATCTCCCAAGAGCCTAAACCAACCTTTCCTAATTCTATAAAAGAATATGAGAACAGTTTAAAAATAATTCCAAAGGCAAAGATTAAGCATATAAGTTGGAAAGAATTTCATAGCTTTATTAAACCCTATAAAAATACCTTGTCCAAAGAGTATAATCATATCCTTGATCTACATGAAAACTGGATGACTGCTAAATCCAATGAAGACCTAAAACTGAATATCGTGGATGTTGGTATAAGAGGTCTTCCCGCTTTCTTTCCTGATGTGAAAATTGATATTGAAAAAGAATTAGATTTTGGAAAAATTTATTATAAAGACAAGAAAAAAATGCTTACTGTGGATCTTGAACAATGTAATACAGAACAATTTGATAACGTGTTCAATGTTATTAAAAAATTCTCGCAATCTGGTAATATTGATAAAAAACTAAAGCAAGTTACAGAAGAAGCTACCCTGCAAGCTGCAAAGGACTTCCTAAAAGCTCTATCTGATCCAGAAGATAATTGGGCTTTACTATCATTCTATTCAAAACTTTTTAATTTTGTAAATGTCACAGATTGCCTTCTCCTTTATGGATCAGGTACAAGGGGATTTTCTATCAAG
>CAZKUB010000228.1:0-5266 GCA_964555835.1 uncultured Thermoplasmatales archaeon | reverse complement strand
AGTTTTATTTTTTTTCATTACTATTCACCATGTTCTGGTTTATTTATTATTACAGCGTTAATTAGGTTTTTAAGTATTAATATTTTTTTGTATATCTGTTTTATTTGAATTTGTTGTTCTTTTTTCATCTATGCATATGCGTCTGTTATGATAACAGCACCTTTTAGATTTTAAATTTTAGTTTTCAATAACTTTTTGTTATATTCAACTTTTGTATTTTATATTTTTTTGAACCAAGCTATGAATATCCTCAAAATCATTATCCTTACTAATGATGCCTCTCATGCCTGCGTTTTTTATATTTTGTTCTATGTCTTTGTCATAGTTTGCAGTGAATGCATAGATATTTGCTGATGTATGCTCTGTGAGTATTTTTTTTGCGCATTCAAAACCACAAAGACCCGGCATGTTAAGATCCATAAGTACTAACGTAGGTTCCTTTTTTGATTTACAAAGCATCCTATATTTTTCAACACCTTCATAACCGTCTTTTGCATGTTGAATATCTATAGTTTTATCATTTGAATATAAACAATGAAAAATATGATGAATATCTGGTTCATCATCGACGATGAGTACTATTTTTTTTGGAATAAATAACTCCTCCATTTACATTTTCTTTATTAATCGTTTGTAATGTTTTTTGTAGTAAATCTTCGATTCGTAATACATTGTTTTTTAGATGTTCGAGATTTTCCTTTTGGTCTTGTGTTAGATTGCCAGATTTACCTTCCAGCATAAGGTGAATGTATCCTTTGCTGATACACAACGGATTGATGAATTCATGAGAGATTTCACGAATAATATCTCTTTTGCTTTCTTGGCTTTCTGATATTTCCTGGAAACTCCAAACAACTCGTGATTCTCCTTCAAACGCGCCGGAAACAACAAATCCTTTACCAATCATATGTTTTTCTTTGCCGTTGCAGGTGTTAAACGTAACTTCAATACTTCTTGATTGTTCATCTTGGATGATATGCTTGTTGACTTTTTGGAAGAGTGCGCTGTCTTTTGACGGCATGAATTCTTGTGTTTGTTTTCCGATCACTTGATAAGTTGCGTAGCCAAACGCTTTGAGGAAATGTTGATTTGCTTCAATGATGTATCCTTTTGCATCAGTTGCAAGAACATGAGTTGAGAGTTCATCAACAATATCTTTAAATGAGGGCATAATTTTTAGTATTTCACGGTATTTAGTGATGAATGGTAATGCATCTAATCGCTGGATTAGTGTTTTACATCTTTTGATGTTTATTTCAAGTATACGCGCTTGTCGTCGTGCTTCAATTATTTCTTGGGCGAAGTCTCTTCGGCTGATTTGTTTAAGTAAACGTTTCTCTGAAACTCTTGTCATATTTTTTCGTATGCTGACGTATTCAATATGTAGGTCTTCTAAACGATCAAGTAATGTTTTCCTCATCAATATTCCTTGATCAAAAATTTTACGTAATTCAGGATGAGTTCTAGTAAGAATTCCATAGATTTTATCTTTAGATACGGCTCCTGCGAGAAGAATATCTTCAAGTTCAGGCAGGCTTTTCCATCTAAATTCAAGTTCTTTGACAAGTTGATTTGCTTGAGAAAACCACATGGGGGTAAACACTAATCCTTGCTCGGTCTGTCGGAAGTTTTCTACAGGGAATTGAAATGTTGCATCTGATCCTTCTTCTTTTATCTCATAGCCTACAGGGTTTTTGTTGTCATCAGTAAGTACGTTTTGTATCATCCCTATTTTTTCTCCGGTATCTTCAAAAAATACTGTTTTTCCATGCGATGAACGCTGCAGAAACGGCCAGATAAGCCATCGTGCTCGATCAGAGAGGCCGGGGGGTTGTGGTGCTCCTTTTATTTTATGATGTTCAACAAGTGTTTCAAGTTCTATTTTTTTATGCAGTTCTTCTAGGATCTCTTCTTCTGAATCAATAAGTAGAGAATGCTTTATTGGACGCGTTGTTTGTGCTTTATATTTCTTTTCAACAAATCGTTCTGGATCAGGGATCATTTTTGAGAATTCTGGCATATTAATAAATCCCTGTGAATCACAGCTTGGACAGAATACTTCAAACCGTTTTCCCGGGTCTGCTTGGCATTCTATGATAGTTTTGCATTCTGGGCATGAAAATGATTTACTAATCAAGGAATCGTTAAGTTGTGAGTGATCAAATGAGTCATCAACAGGTTGTTGAGAGTTTTGTTTGATTCTGTTATATATCCCCATTTCATCTTTTTCATCATTGAGTATTGGCTGGTTGGCTGGTGATGAAAAAGTAACATATCCTTGTGTGCTGCAGTGTGGACAGAGTATAAGTTTTTTTTGCCCAGGTAATCCAAGGCACTCAACAGTTTTCTTGCAATTTGAGCATATAAAATTTCTTTTTGTTAGTACGACCATTACATGTCACTCTCTTTAAGCATAATAAGTGGATTCTTTCGCTCACTTGCCGTTTGCATGATTAACCCAGGCAGCCATCCAATGATACTAACTGGTATGATAAGAATGAGGAAGAGTATGAGAAGAATTCCAAAAGTTATTGAAGCTGATGTTGCCAGCGATACCAGTGATTGATTCATATTAGATAAATGCATAAATGATCCTATTGCAAAGATAGTTATTATCCATACTGTTGAAAGTAAAGAGGAAAAAATTATCTCCGCTCTCCATTTTGATATAAACAGATATGTTAGTGTTCCTGTAGTAAATGAGGCAAGTAACGCAGTTACAACAAAGTTTCCTGTTGTGTTGTAGAGAAGAATTGGAGCAAAAAGCAATGCGGTTAGTGAGATAAGGAATGGCTTGGTTGGGTTGAAGTCTTTCCAGCCTATGTTCGTTATGGGGAGCCAGGTTGAAAGCTTTGAGCCTTTTTGTTTTAGGTTATCTCTGATTTTTGTAATCCGATTTCCAATATTGTAAAGAAGGATAAACCGTGGATGGACTCGTAAGGCTTTTTTTGAGATAAGAGCTCGTTGTATGATATATTCTTCTATTGCCCAGGATAAAAAAAGCATTAAGAGCGCTGTGGCAACTGCAAGAATTAATGCAGAAATTAAATCAAAAATTATGACTGAATAACCTGGATTCCATTCATAGATAGCATGCATGAAGCTGTATGGTAGTAAAAACCAGTAGGGTGATGAATATACCATTATCTCACCAGAATAGCTACCGGGAGCCGTTCCATGAGGAATTGATGCAGTGATATTAGATTCCTTTCGACCCCCTGTGTTGATACCAAATATAGATTGATTCTGTTGTATATCAAGATAGGACGTGATGGCACCTCTAGGATATATGACACATTTAGAAGGAAATAATGAAGGGTTAACAACAGGTAGTTTTTCTGTTTTTGTTCCGTTTTGTTGGAGTTGACCAAAATTAAGTCTGCTTGATTCGGCGGGTTGTTCGACACCGATAGATGTTGAAACAGCATCAAAAGCAAACGCATATGTCATCATTAAAAACCCGACGTAGAGTATAATGGAGTAAGAAAGTACTCGTTTAAAGGTGATTCTTCCAGGTCCAAAAATGGTTTCATCAAGTTCTTCTTCTTCAGATTGTTTATATTTTGGCGCCCAAATGATAAATCCTGCAACAAGAATTGCAGCGGTTAATCCTAAGGGAATGAATACGCCATAGTGAATGCTGTCTTGGGGGGTTCCAAAGTTTATATGATTTGTAAGGATCTCAAATGCGTCCTGTGACCAGAGGAGGAAGTAGCCTACAAATGGTATTTTAAATGGTTGTGGCCCAAGGCTTATGGTTCTTCCCATAAACATGGATCGACTTACGGGTGGAAGAGGGATATGTGGTCCTGCTTGATCGGTATAGTTGTTGGCATCGCCTTGTGTTATAAAACGAATCTCTCCATTTCTCTCTTCTTGTATTTCTACGACGCGATGAACAATGAGTCGTTCGTTGTTACTTAGGCTTGAAGAGGTTTTAAAAACAATGACATCTCCAGCTTTTACCGAGTTAATATCACTAGGCATCCAAGGGATGATATCTCCACGATATAGTGCTGGTTCCATAGATCCGCTTTCAACAACATTAATGGGAAAAGGTGCTCCTATAGAGATGGTTAGAAAACGACCGACAATAAGTAAAATAGCTGAGATGAGAATAATGTTTCCAACTATTTTTTTAATATTTAGTTTCATTGAATCACCAACTCACCATACCATGGGCAGGGATACCAAGTATTTGTACGCCAAATGGATTTGCTTGAGCTGTGTTATCGGTATCGTAGATAGATACGTCTTGAACAAAGATATTGTTAAGTGTTGAACCAGCGGTAAAGATAATGTTTCCATTATCAGTACTGATGTATGCATTACGTACATCAATATCAGTTCCTGTAAAAAGCAGTATATCTTTGTTTTTACCGATAAGTGTGGAGTTACTAGCGTTTATAAGACCAGTTACCGAGGTTATCGTAATAGCTTCATTTGAAGTAGTAAGAGAACTTGATACTATAATTATATCATTTTGAGCATAAAGTATAATTTCTTTGTTTTTAGAATAAACTGTTGATTGTGAAATAAGAATTTTACCAGTCTGTGATATCAAGTTTACTTCATCTCCATCTGATCTGATATTTGAGGATACTGCAGAGATATCTTGATATGCCTGCAGAAACACTTTTTTGTTTTTAGAATACATATATGAGTTATCTGCAATGATGCTTCCCTGATTTGAGGTGATGAGGATTTCATCATTTGTCGCTGTTAAACTGATACTACTTGAGAGATCAGAGGATAATATAACATCGTTTCCAGCGTTAAGCACAATTCCTTTATTGGTACTGGTGAGATCTATTGCAATAAGAAGATTGGTACTTGCTTGAAAATTTATTATTTTATTTAATGAGATATCGCCAACGCTTGGAGGAATGATTAGACCGTTTCCAGCAGATGAATTATAGGCTCCATCTCTTATATCAGCATTTGGTATAGGAATATCTACTCCTTCAGTATATATTAGATCGTTATCAACATCTTCATAGGCAAACCCAGGGTCAACAAGTCCTGCGGGTTCTTCTATTTCATAAGAAAAATTTAGATCTCTAGAGAAATGTTGTGATGCATAAAGAACAAGATCAGCACTCACGCTGCTAAACACTATTGCTAGTGTGCATAAAGCGGCAAGGGCTGCAAGTTTTTTTCTATTCTTGTTCATAGGTTTATCACGTACCTGTCAGGGTAATGATTGGGTATACTCCCCCAGAGTTGTTGATCTTTAGTTGGGGGAATATACTATTTTTTTTTTTGG
>CAZKUB010000227.1:0-2691 GCA_964555835.1 uncultured Thermoplasmatales archaeon | reverse complement strand
TAAAAATCTAAAAATATATAATGTAATATTATAATGTAGAACTTTTGGCGTTCATTATGCTTCTTGCGTTCTCTAGTTATACAGCAAAATTTGCTATATAAAAACTTGTCTTTTTTCCATTTCGACATTCTTGCTGAAAACATTTAAATACTAAAACTTGACAGAATATAACATGTCAATATGTGACAATATAAAGGATGGTGAAAAAAATATGGAAAAAGTAGTAATATATGGTGCAGTTTCATCTGCAATCATTGCAACTGCAACTTTCAAAATAGCAGCTGGCCTGTAAAATATTTTTTAATATCTTCTTTAATATAACTCAGGCATACATCTCAGTTTATGATCTTTTTCAGTAATAGAAAATGTTTGTTTTTTAATTACCCCTGAAAATTTATTATTGATATCATCAAGTATGCTTGATAATTCCTCAAAATTTTTAACAACAAATTCGGGACCTAAATCACTCCATCCGACTGAGAGATTCATGTATTCAATATAATTTTTTTCTCCCAGATATTTTAACATGAGTTTTTTTAATTTATGATCCCTAAGATAAATATCAACCTTATAATGTTGTAGCCCAAGCTTAGATAAATCTATGTTTACTCGCAATCCATTTATTATCTTGTTTTGTATAAGTTTTTTAATTCTATAGGCAACATTTTGGGAGGAACAGCCCAGTTTTTCTGCAATATCTAGAAGGGGTGCACGGGCATTAACCGCCAGTTCATTTAATAGCTTGTAATCTGTTTCATCGATTTCAACGGGTTTACCACCACATCGCATCTCACACATTACTCTGTTTGATTCTTTTATCTCTGGGAGTAAAAACGATTTTTTATACACAATCGCCCCGCAGTATATAGAGGTATAATATGTGGAAAAATAATCTTGAAATTCATCTAGTGTTTTATCCCAAAACAGGTAGAATTCATAAAAGTCTTTAACCCAAAAAACCAAAATCAGATCATGCGGGCTTTTAGCTGAAGCGACAACCCAAGAATAGGGATACTTAACAAAATACTGTATTATCTTTTCTTTAACATCTGATGTCACATATTGGAAGTCAACATATACTCTGAAAACATTATATCCAAGTTTGAACGTGTCAATATTGGCCCAGTAATTCTTTATTATCCCTTCATCCTGCATCTTATTTACTCGATAGGCTACTACATCTCTTCCAAGGCCTACTTTTTTTCCGATCTGACTGTTAGACTGCCTGCAATCTAGATCAAGTTCATACAGTATTTTCCTATCCTTAAGATCAAGTTTATTCATAGGTTTACAATCTTGTAAAGCTATTATAACTATTTTACAATTTTGCCTTCTAATTAGTTAAATATATAAGGAAATTCATTATTAAAACTAGAATTGAAGGATGAGGATGTCAAGAGAAAAAAAATCGTTATTACTAGCATCAATGCCTTTTGCAGAGACTAGTATTCCATCAATACAACTCGGGCTTCTCCAATCTTATTTAAAAGAACGCGATGTTACCGTTAATTCAAGACATCTTTACCTTAAAGCAGCAGATTATTACGGCCTTCATAATTATAATTTTTTAATCAATAGCCCCAATGACCCCTATGTTGCCCAGATGGTTTTCTCAAAATATGTTTTCCCAGAGCACTGGAAAAAAAACCAAGAAAAATTCAGGTATTATTATGAAAACATACTCTCTTATAACAATATTTTTTTAGAAAACTTTAGTTTTGACAAATATACTGAGCAAACAGACAGATTCATGGGGTGGATATTAAACAACATAGCATGGGATAAACATGATATTATTGGTTTTACTCTTAACTACGGTCAGTTCTTGGCTTCTCTTGCATTTGCTAAAAAAATAAAGCAGCAATATCCTGAGAAAAAAATTGTTTTTGGCGGTAGTACAACAATTAACAAGCTTGGTGAGAGGATACTTTCGATTTTTGACTATGTAGATTTTATTGTCTCAGGAGAAGGTGAAGAAGCATTATTTTTACTTACAACGGATTATGAAAACTATAAAAATATACCTGGTCTCATCTATAGAGAAAAAAACAATACAATCAGGAATGAAAACAAAACCTGTATTGATATGAACACTTTACCAAATCCTTGTTTTGAATCATATTTTAATGAAATAGGAAATATTTCACAGGAGATACTTCAATATCACCAACTCTATGGACGGCTACCCATTGAGCTTTCCCGTGGGTGCTGGTGGAACAACTGTTCGTTTTGCAATATTGGTGCATATAACAAAAAATACCGGGAGAAAAACTATGATCGTTTTGTTGATGAGCTGCAGTTTTTATCTGATACTTATAATATGCTTGACTTTCAAGTAATTGGAACGACACTTCCACAAAAAGGCTATAAAGATCTCTGTGAAAAAATAATACGTCTCAAACGTGATTTTACACTTATTACTGAATCAAGAGCAGGTTCTCTTAAAAGCAATGATTATAGCCTTCTTAGACAAGCAGGTTTTACTCATATCCAAACAGGGATAGAGACTTTTAGTACAAATTATATTAAAAAAATGAACAAAGGAGTACGAGTAATCGATAATATCGCAGCTTTAAAATTTTGTAAAGAGAACCATATCAAAAATTCGTATAATCTCATAATAAACTATCCAAATGAGGAATCAATTGATTTCAAGGAAACAGAAAAAAATATACAACTATTTAAAAAATA
>CAZKUB010000226.1:0-2678 GCA_964555835.1 uncultured Thermoplasmatales archaeon | reverse complement strand
CCTGATAATTCAAGCACCTGCCCCATGGCAGATATGATTAGCCCAAAAAAGTTAAAACAGCTAAAAGAAAAAAATCCCGAAGCAATAGTCGTATGTTATGTTAACTCAACTGCTGAAACTAAGGCTTTAAGTGATATCTGTTGTACTTCTTCAAACGCAGTAAACATAGTAAAAAGCATTTCTTCTAAAAAAATCATTTTTGTCCCTGATCAAAACCTCGGCGCATACATCCAACGTTTTGTCCCTGAAAAAGAAATGATCATCTGGCAAGGTCTTTGTACTACCCATCATAAAATAAGAAAAAAAGATGTTTTAAATATGAAAAAAGAGCATCCTGATGCTGAAGTAATAGTTCATCCAGAATGCCGCCCTGAAGTAATAGATCTAGCAGATCATGTATTCTCAACAAACGGGATGACGAACCATGCAAAAAAATCAGACAAAAAAGAATTTATAATTGGAACAGAAAAAGAGTTATGTTACAGACTTAAAAAACAAAACCCGGATAAAAGTTTTTATCCATTTAAACACTCGATTTGTCCGAATATGAAAAAAATCACTCTTGAAAAAGTATTAAATAGCCTAGAGAGCTTAGAACCAAAAGTAACATTACCAGCTGAAATAATGATAAATGCTAAAAAACCTCTTGAGAAAATGATGAAAATCGGACGGGGAGATTAGAAAATTATGAAAAAAATCTATATGGATTATAGTGCTTCTACGCCTGTAGATCCTGATGTAATAACAGAAATGCTACCTTATTTTGATAAAACATATGGAAATCCTTCATCAATTCATTCATTTGGCGTCGATGCTTTCAACGCAGTTGAAGAGGCACGTGAAAAAATCGCAAAACTCATTGGTGCAAACTCAGATGAAATAATATTTACGTCAGGTGGAACAGAATCAGATAACATCGCAATAAAAGGAGCAGTTTTCAAAAATAAAGATAAAAAAAACTCTAAAGGCTACAACATTATAACATCTGCAATTGAACACCCTGCGGTTCTGGAAACATGTAAATATCTGGATGAACTAGGATACAAAACAAAGTTTTTACCAGTTGACAAAGAAGGAATAATAGATTTAGATGAACTTGAAAAATCTATTTCAGATGATACAGTTCTTATAACTGTGATGTTTGCAAATAATGAAATCGGTGTTATAGAACCTGTAAAGGAGATAGGAAAAATTGCAAAGAAAAACAATGTGTTATTTCATACTGATGCTGTTCAAGCAGTAGGAAAAGAGCCAATAGATGTTGAAAAACTAAATATCGACTTGCTTTCTATTTCATCACATAAAATCTATGGACCAAAAGGAATAGGCGTCCTTTATAGTAGAAAAGGCGTGAATCTTCAGACGATTTGTCATGGTGGAGGACATGAAAAAGGACTAAGGAGCAGTACACTTAATACTCCTGGGATAGTAGGTCTTGGTAAAGCCTGTGAATTAGGATTAAAACGCATGGATAAAGATGTAAAACATATGTGCAATCTTAGAGATATTCTTATTAAAAATGTACTAGAAATCGAAGAAAGTTATCTAAACGGCCATCCTACAAAGCGTTTATGTAACAATGCTCATTTCAGATTCACAGCAATAGAAGGAGAATCTCTTAACCTTATGCTTGATGACTGGGGGATAGCTGCAGCTACAGGCTCTGCTTGCTCATCTAAAAAACTTCAGGTATCTCATGTTTTAACAGCAATCGGTCTTAAACCTGAGCAGGCACACGGCTCACTTCGCTTAACACTAGGACGGCATAGTACAAAAGAAGAAGTTGAATATGTAAGTAGTACATTACCTGGAGTTGTAAAAAAACTTAGAAATATGTCACCACTTTGGAATAGATGAAAAGATTAGGAGAAATATAATGTCTGATTTGTATACTGGGAAAGTATTGGATCATTTCAGAAATCCTCGCAATATGGGTAAAATGGAAAACCCCGATGGCGTTGGAAAAGTAGGTAATCCACAATGTGGAGATGTCATGGTTATCTACATAAAAGTCAAAGATGAAAAAATTAATGATATTAAATTTCAAACGTATGGATGTACCGCAGCAATTGCTACTAGCAGTATCGCAACTGAGCTTGTTAAAGGTAAAACAATCACGGAAGCCTCAAAGCTTACTCGTGATGATGTTGCAAAAGAATTAGGTGGCCTTCCTGCATTAAAAATGCATTGTTCAAACCTTGCAGCAGATGCTCTTAAAGAAGCAATAAAGGATTATAAAAATAAAAAGTGAATGTTTTATGAAAAGTTATATATCAATAGATGGATGGAAAACAAATATTAGATTTTCCTCGGCTCACATAATCCATGAGTATGAAAAATGCGGTCGTTTACATGGACATACCTATGCAGTTAATGTAAAAGTCTATGGCAAGGCAGACTCTAAAGGTATAATACTTGATTTTTCAATTTTAAAAGAAAAACTTAAAAAAATTGTAAACGAATTGGACCACAGGGTTTTAATACCTGAAAAAAGCAAGATTGCAAAAACTAAAAAACAAGATGATTTTGTAGAAGTTAATGCAATGGGTAAAAAATTTATTTTTCCTTTGAACGACTGTATTTTTTTACCTATAATGTCTACCTCTGCAGAAAATCTTGCAAGTTATATCCTTGATAGATTAATAGAAATAATAGATTTACCGGAAAATGTCAAATCA
>CAZKUB010000225.1:0-1829 GCA_964555835.1 uncultured Thermoplasmatales archaeon | reverse complement strand
TGTATCGGCTATATTGTCTCCACAATGACAAAGAAATACACCAATTTTCGAATTTTTATCGGAATTACTCATAACTATTGTTCTCCCCGGCCTTATTTTTTAATTTCTAATTTAGTTTAAATGCGTTTATTCAGAAATAAATCTTATATTTTATTCGTTTTTCTTTTTTTTAAATAGGAGGTATAATAACATCTTTATTATCAAAGGTTGAAAAGTAAAAATTTTTGTCAGCCTAAAAACATCTTTAACGTATATCTCTTAGCAGAGACCACAAAAACAACATTTTCCAAGATCTAATAATTACCACCCGCTTCTTCCACTACCGCCTCGTCCACCACCTCTACCATCTCTAGGCCCTCTACCAAGACCTCTGCCGCTACCTGAACCCATACCCCTTCCACGTCCAATTGGCATGTATTGGTTATAATTCTGACTGGTATCTTTCTCTGCTTTATTTTTGTAATCTTCTCCATTTAAAACTATAGCTTTTTGGGGGCAAGCATCTGCAGCATCTTTTAAACATACTGTGTTTTCGTCTATTATCTCAGCCTTTGCTCCTACCATCTTAATTCCTTCTGGACATATGTTTGTACAGATATCACACCCCAAACATCTCGTTTTATCTATTCTTACTTTCATTTTAATACTATCCCGCTCCTTTCAGTTTTTTCTTTTTCTTCAAATATTTTGTTAATATTCTCCATAATTATTCTCAAAGCTTTTTTAATATCTGGTTCTCTGATAATAACAGGGACAAAATTATTTTTTAATCTTTTTATGTTAGGGCCTATCATCTTCCCCACTAAAACATCGATATCATCCAAAACAGAAGAAGTAGCCTTTGCTTTACCGGGGTCTCCGTGAATCTTAGTTTCATCCTCTTTATATTTAGCATTCTCCCTTGTTTCCTTGAAAGTTATTTTCCCCGTAGAATACTTCCATATCTGAAAAAATTTAGACATCCCAATATGACCATCTTGTTTTATGTTTTTTTTATTATCTGTTCCAAAAGCAATCATTAACTCTTTGTTAATTTTCTTTATTGCACCTTGTGGACAGTTTTTTAAACATAAACCACAATCGATACATTTATTTTCATCAAGAATGGCAAATCCCTTGTTTACATCTACAGAGATAGACCCTACAGGACATCCAATCTCGCAAATTCCACACCCAACACATCTATTTTTACTAATACTAATCATCTTGTATTCCACCTTCGTCCACAATTTGATATTCCTTAATTATTTCAGATTCTGCCTGGGTTTCTATTGTAAATTTTACTTTCCGCCTCATTCCTATTTTTGGCACAAAATGAGTTAAAAAATCACCAAATTCACTATGTTCTCCTTCACATCCTACATGGTTGTAATTTTTGTTACCGATTTTTTCTAACCTGTTGAACAAATAGCCTTCAAATGTCAATTTCATTTTTTATTATCTCCTACAAAAAATATTCCTTCTGATGTAAACAATTTACAGAGTCTACAGATTTCCGGAACAACAGATCCATTTCCATTATCGAAAATTCTTTCTGCGGATATTTTTATTTCTTCAAGAATTGCTACATCAGTAACATCAAAATTTCCTCTTTTACCCGACAAATATTGAGAAACAGCAGCAGGAGTAATCCCTAGTTTCTCTGCAGTTTCTTTTTCATTAAGATTAAAATTATTAATCATACATTTAGCAATTTCCTTTCTTAAGACAGGCAATCCATGCCATACTATATGCTCACAGGGTGTTTGTTTCATATTATCACATTTTGTTAATAATATCCATTAGAATAAAACGGGGAAATAGTGGTTTTCCACAGTAGCAATAAAGAT
>CAZKUB010000224.1:0-2120 GCA_964555835.1 uncultured Thermoplasmatales archaeon | reverse complement strand
GAATTGCAGCCAGTCTTTGATTTCTTGTAATAACAGAACAACCTCGCTCATTTTCAATCCAAGACAAAAAACGTATGATAAAATCTTTATCAATTACAGATAGATTCAGTTTTTTCTCTTTTATCTTTTCTTTAGAGCTTGCAAAAATCAGCAGTAACTTAAAAGCATCCCTGTAGGCAGAAATCGTATTTGTGCTGCAGCCTTCAGTTCCCGGAAGGTGTTTTGATAGAAAATTTGTAAGATAATATGCAAAATCAGTTGGTTTCATCTTTATACACCTCCGGATAAACATATGAGGTGATATTTTCAGTCTGCCTTACTATATCAGGATACAGTTCCTCGGTTAGCCTGAGGTATTTTTCTGTTGCCCTTGTTGAAGCGTGTCCCAGATAAGTTGAAAGTATGGGAAGTGCACAGTATAGATCTATTTTCTTGTCCGAGATTTCTTTTAATGAATGGCAGCAAAATACATGCCGCAGGTCATGAAGTCGGGGTCCTTTGCCTTTTCCTCTGTAAGGGATACCACTTTCCCATAAAAGTTCACGAAACCGGCTATATACTGTGCAATTGCTGCGCCGGCTGCCGTTTTGGTTTTTAAAAAAGTAATCATTTTCTGATGAGTTCTTATGTACTTTTTTGTAAAAGGTTCTGCATATTAAATTTAGGGACTCTGACATAGGCACCAGCCTGTCCTTATTATATTTTGATTTTTTTATGGCAAGAATGCCACCAGCCAAATCCACATCCCCAACTTTTAAATCAAGAGCTTCTGATATTCTCAGCCCACAACCATATAGCATTCTAAAAAGCACAGGATAGACAACAACACTGTTGTATCGGGAGTTTGGTTTAAGTCTGTCAACTTCTTTAAAAATCCTAAAAATCTCATCATGAGTAAATATATATGGGACAAATGATGAAGTATATTTTGAAGATTTGACCACACTAGGTATATATGCCTGGTATCCTTTCTCATTTAAATACAACGCAAACTGTTTTAAATCATTTACCCTGTTTGCATGAGTCTTATATGTCTCGTGTGATCGTTTGCTGCAATATTCTATAACTGCATCTTTTGAAAGCTTATTTTCTGAAATGCCAAAGCCTTTTAAAAACTTGATAAACCTGCCAAGACTCTCCTCTTCTGCTTTGTACTTATATCCCTGTGTACGCTTATATGATATGAAGCCCTCCAGCTGTTTTTTTAAAAAAGCTATATTTTTATTGTTTGTACTTTCCATAACTGCTACACCTCCCCGGCAATATCGGGAACACCAAGTGCGCATTCTCTTAAATGAGATACATCAATTTTTAAATATACCTTGGTGACCTCTGTGCTTGCATGAGACAGTATCCCGGATATTACCGGCAGAGGCACATTTGCTTCCAGCATCATGCTGCTAAGTGAATGACGCAGTGCATGCGGGCCATGCTTTTTGCCTGGCGGTACATAAACTTTAGCTCTTTTTATGTATTTATTGACAATTTCATAAAGTGAATGCCCGTGCAACTTTTCCGGAGGATTTGCAATTCTTAAAAATACATATTCACTTTTAACCTTTGGACGCAAACGAAGATAGTCAATTATTGCATCACCGACTTCATTTAGCAGTGGAAGCTGCAGTAATTTTTTTGTTTTTTTCTGTACTATCTCAATTATATTCTTTTCCCAGTTAAGACTACTAAAAGTCAAGTTGGTAATATCTGAAGCCCTCAACCCCAACCTTGCAGCAAGAAGGATCATTGCATAATCCCGTATTTCTTGAATATTGCTTCTGTCTATGCAATCTAAGATTTTTTCCACTTCATCTCTTGAATATGCAGATGGTATCGTTTGCTCTCTGGCAAGTCTAATTGATGGAACCACAAATGATAAATTTTTGCCTGTATATCCTTTCTCATAGATAAAAGATAAAAAACCACGCAGACATGTAAAAGTGTTCCTTACGGTTGATGCTGTATACTGTGTTGAAAACTGAATAAAACCATTAATATGAAATGCGTCCAGTTTTTCAATCTTTTGGATACCAATATCATAAAGATAATTGGTAAACCGCTCCAGGTAAGAGCTTATGGCTTGAATTCTCGTTTTTGAAAGACCTCCTGCTTTTCTGTAAACT
>CAZKUB010000223.1:0-6358 GCA_964555835.1 uncultured Thermoplasmatales archaeon | reverse complement strand
ATTTTTATCATTATTCAACCAACACTATTCTGTAAACTCAGAGAGTTCTTTATCTTCACCCTTAACACTTTCACCTATTTGACTTTTAATGCTTTTTGCCACGCCTTCACCAATTGTTTTTACCTGAGCCAGACGATTTAGAGGCACTCCTCTTAAATCGTTGATGGTTTTAAAACCTTCATTAAAAAGTGAGCGGGCACGTACACGACCTATGTTCTTCAAACTGATAAGGTTAAGCAGTTCTTTTTTACATCCATTCTGTACACGAAGTAACAAGTCTGATAGATCTGATACACAATCAAAATTGTACATACGTGCAAACTCACGAGCAGCATGAAGCAACCATTGAACCATTTCAACAATATTGTGGATATCTCCGGGTCCAACATTAAACCTGTTTACGATTCCATCCTCTGAAACCTCATCAATCCAACTTTCAACTAATGCTGCAGTTTTCAAATCACTTAAGAACCATTCATACTCATCACTGCTGACAGGAGGTAGATCAATTAAAAACTCAGCTTTTTTTTCTTCTGCTTTTTCTTCAACCCAAGTATCACCTTTCCTTAGATACAAAGAGCGAACATCAGGAGTAGAACATACGGCATGTAAAAAAGAAAGACTTGAAATATTACGACCACAGGAAACCTCTAAAGCTTTTTTAAGTTGAAGAGCCGATAATGGGTCTATATACAAGCTACTAGTACGCATACCAAAGAGTGTAGCCATGAATTTATCATCGTTTATCTCTTCTATAAAACCGTTATTTTTTAAAAAATCAACAGCTTCATCTATTTCATCTTTTAAAGTTAAAACCTCAGATTGATATGAATAAAAAGTACTATCAATAAACTTGTAAATGCCTTCTAAATCACTGACAAAACCAGTTGCAACCGCAGCTAATAGATGCATACGAAGCGCAGCTTGATTTCCGAGTTTAGAATAGATAGGCTCGGTATCACCTAGTACATAATTTGTAAAAATCTGATCAAGCTGGCTTTCATTTTTTGCAATAGCAATTGCTTCTCCAAACTTATCATAACGAGGACGACCCGCACGTCCAGCCTGCTGCTTGTATTCAAGTATTGGTATAGGATGCATACCAAAATTTATATCATAACGCCATAAATCCCTTATAATAACACGTTGGGCCGGAATATTCACACCAGCGGCAAGAGTAGGCGTTGCAACGATACATTTAATAACACGATTTTTAAAACCATTCTCAACTGTTCTACGTTGAACACTTGAAAGACCGGCATTATGAAAAGAAACACCATGTCTTAAACAGCTAAACAACTTTTTATCAACAGAAGTTGTTTCAGAAAGCTGTTTTTTTAAAGAATCTAACAAAGACTCGATTTCTTTTTTTTCATCATCTGTAAGAAGATCCTTAATTATAGACGCTAGTCTTCCTGCAAGAGATACAGTTGAACGCCGGGTGTTTACAAAAACAAGAACCTGACCGCCGTTAATTATTGAATTTTCAACGAGTAATTCCACAGATTTTTTATTTTTTCCTTCTATTGATATTATTTTACCATCATCAAATTTAACATCGGTTTTAAGACAAACACCTTCTCTAAGAGGAACAGGTCTCCAGTTCGATTGAACAAGTTTTGCATCAAGCCAAAGTGAAAGTTCTGCTGCGTTTTTGATAGTTGCAGAAAGTGCAATTATCTGAGTTTTTGGATTCAATGATTTAAAATGAGAAATAATGACCTCTAACGTAGGACCACGTCCCGGGTCATGGATAAGATGAATCTCATCTATCACAAGTACCTTTATTTCATCTAGCCATGAAATTTTATGACGTAGCAATGAATCAGCTTTTTCAGAAGTACAAATAATAATATCAAAACGTGCAAGACGTGGGTCAGAATCATCTAAATCACCTGTGGAGATACCTACTTTCAAACCAAGTCTTTCAAAAAGCGTAAGCTCTTCATATTTCTCACGTGCAAGAGCTTTAAGCGGAACAATATACAAAGCCCTCCCGCCCTCTACTAAAAGCTTGTTTATAATACCTAGATATGCAACAAGGCTCTTCCCACTTGCAGTAGGAATAGATAATACAACGTTTTTCCCTTCTAAAATAAAGGGTAAAGCTTCTGCTTGAGGCGGGGATAATTCTTTTTTCTCATGCAGACTAAGAACTTCTTTAATTTCGTTTTTTACTGGCAAATCTTTAACTTTCATCAAATACCTATAAAGGGAAAGAAGTTATAAAACAAAAGCTTTATTCAGGTTTAAGAAAAAAAACATGAGTTGATGAATTATGGGTCGAAGACAAACAATGATGGAGAAATATAAACAACAGATGAAAGCATATAGAAAAAAAAGAATGCAGAAGGATAACACTCCATTTCTTCCACCAGATGGTGATGTTTATGTGATGGATTCTTTGAATCCTACTAAAAAAATCAAAGCCGAAGTTGTAAAAACCTGTACAAAACAACATCGTGAAATAATTGAAAACCTTGCATGTCCTGTTTGTGGAAACCAGCTAGAATGGGATTCAAATTGGGAAGGCTTTATATGTGAAAAGCATGGTAAGAAAGCAATATATGAATTAGTAGATGAAGAGTAAAAATATTTCACTATGCTTTTAAGTAATATAAACGAGATTATGGCTTTGTGATTAGGTATGGTTGAAGAAAAAATAGGATTTGTGGAGCATTTTTTTACGAATGTTAGCGTAGCTGCTATAAAAATTACTAATGGTGAACTTAAAATAGGAGATATTATTCACATTGTTGGAGCGCATACAGATTTCAAACAAAAAATTGATAGTATGCAAATGGATAGAGACCCTGTTGAGCATGTAAAATCAGGTGATGATGTAGGCATCAAAGTAAAAGACAGGGTTCGTGAAAAGGATGTTGTATATAAAATTTCTGAGGAATAAAAAATGAAACAATTAGCCGAGGTAAGAACCCTAAGGGTTAACCGGTATATGATAATTGATGATGAACCATGTAAAATAATGAGCATTTCAACAAGTAAACCTGGTAAACATGGTGAGGCAAAAGCAAGAATAGAGGCAATAGGCGTTTTTGATGGGCAGAAAAGAAGTATTGTTCATCCTGTGAAACACAAAGTAGGCGTACCTATTATTGATAAAAGAACTGCGCAAGTATTAGCACTTATGGGCGATAACGTTCAACTTATGGACATGGAAACATATGAAACATTTGAAATGCCCATACCTGAAGAATACAAAGGAAAATTAGAACCTGGATCGGAAGTTTCATACTTAATTGCACTAGGTCGAAAGAAAATAACAAGAGTATAAAAATAATAATTAATTCTAGTAATGTTTGTCTTATGATTTTTCCAAACTATTTTGCAGATGCTGAAGCTGGTTTAGATGAAGCAGATTTTGTAATAACAGGAATACCCTATGACAAAACCTCTTCTTTTAGAAGAGGCGCAGCTATAGCACCTGCTCAAATCCGTGAGGCAACATGGAATTTTGAAACCTTTAATATGGAAAACAATGTAGATATAAAAGACATAAGAATACATGACTATGGAGATTTACAGGTTGAAAATAAAAAACCTTCATACATGTTTGAAGAAGTAAAAAAACATTTTACAAAGATTCTTTCAAAAAATAAGATACCTATTACAATCGGCGGTGAGCACTCAGTCACTCCTGGAATAATACATTCTTTTCCAAAAGATATCGCGGTTTTATCCCTTGATGCGCATATAGATTATAGGCAGGAATATGAGGACAAAAAACATAATCATGCTTGTGTGGTACGAAGGATAACAGAGCATGTAGATGTAAAAAACATAGCAGTTCTTGGTGTAAGATCTGCTGAAAAACAGGAATTACAAGAAGCTAAAAAAGATAAATTGTTCTACAAAACTTCTTTTGATTTTAGAAAAAAAGGAACAAATGAAATACTGCAACAAACTAAAAGATATCTAAAAGACAAACCACTTTATTTAACACTTGATATTGATGTAATAGATCCAGCATACGCACCTGGAACAAGTACACCAGAGCCTTTTGGTCTATCACATTTTGAAATAATGGAATGTATACGATTTTTTGCACCCCAAATGATAGGTTTTGATCTTGTGGAAGTCTGCCCGAAGTATGATAATGGGGAGACATCTATTCTTGCTGCAAAAATAATAAGAAAAACAATTGAAGAAATGTTTTTAAATTAAACAATATGAACAGGGTTACCTTAATATAATATGATTTTATTCAAGCCTAATATGAAAAATGAGAAAATTGCAGTCATAGGCTTATCAATAATAATAATCACAGCACTTTCGTTTTTTATTTTATCTCAAGAAAATCCTGAAACTGGAAAAACATATTTTGAGGGCATAGCAGATAATTTGTTTGGGAGAACAGCGGAAAAAGAGATACTGACTATTGAAGAGGGTGATTGTGTAGATCTTAATTATATAGGTAGATTTGCTAATGGAACTATTTTTGAGTCTTCTTATGCAGATCCTGAACAAAAAACAAACGGTGAACCACTTAAGATTTATGTCGTAAAGGATTACAACCTTTATCCGCCTAGCGGCTTTGAAAGATATTACCCAGGTATAATAGATGGTTTACTAGACGGGTTAATTGGCCTTGAAGAAGGTCAAGAGGTGACAATAGGACCGATACCGCCAGATGAAGCTTATGGCTATAAAGTAGAGAGTGGTGACTCTTTTTACACACAGCAGATTATAATGGACTTCTATGACATTTCCAACTATATGAATATTACTGTCGAAGTTACAAGTATTACAAGCGAAAATATTAGTTTGAGATGGATAGATATCGAGGATTTTGATAATTTTACAATGCCTGGAGGAATTATGAATAATTTAGCTAGTCTTGATGAAGAGGATTGGTTTATTCAGGTACCACCATATTACATATGGGAAAATTCAACAGAAATAGTTGAAATTAAGCAAGATGTTGTAATAATCAAAACAACTCCTACAAAAACAGAAAATATAACAGATGAGATATTACCTATATCTTATGGAGATATTATGACTTTTATATTTCCTAATGCAACAACTGTAACTTATGATGACGAAACAATTACAATTGATATTAATCCTAAAGAAGGCACAATTTATACTTTAGATTATTTTGATATGGAGATATCTATAGAAATCCAAGAAATTAATATTACAAATGATACAATTGACGTTTTAATATTTTCTGAATATTTTGATGAACAATATATGACTATTAATAAAACAGTTTCGTTTGATAGAGAATTTGTTATTAATCGAAACTTTACGAATATACCCATTTATTATGCTGAGCTTTTATTTGGGGAAGCCTTGGAGGAGCAACTCGGTCTAAGTCTGAACCCTCTTGCCGGTGAAACTTTATACTATGATGTAGTAGTAGAAACAGTATACAAAACATCTGATCCTGATTTTTTTAACTGATTCTTAATTTCTTTTTCTAATTCATCTAAAAATTCTTCTTCTTTTCCCTTAGGAATTGTAGCTCCAGCTGCAATACTATGACCACCGCCAACTCCATTAAAAATACCTGCTACTTTTTTTAAGGCTTTTGATAGATTAATGCCTTTATCAACAAGATCCTGGGTTGTACGGGCAGATACTTTTATTTCACCATCATCTTTTTCTGCAAAACCAATAAGTGGTAGATCACAACTTATATCTTCCTGATTAAGAAGCATATTTGCAACAATCCCAACAATAGTATCTCTTATACCCAAACCTGCATGAAAATACTGAAGATACTCTCTCTTGATAATTCCTTCTTCTTTTGCAACTTGTAAACCTTCTACAAGATTTGCCCGATGCCCCTGCAGAAGATTTTTTGCCTCTTTGAAATGTTTATCACGATCCCCAAGACAAACCTTTAAACCAGTATCATGCTGACCATAACGTGCAGTAGAGTTCAGAAGAGTTGCAAACTCTTTTGCCTCATGAACCTCTGTTCCTTCTAATTCTTTGTTTAAAATGTAGACTTCTCCTACTATCTTTTTCGTGTTTTTTTCACCAAAACCTTTTGTAAGTAAAATTTGTGCGATATTTGAAATGATTAATCTTCTTTCAGCTTTACTTAAATCAATCCATTTTCTCCAATTATCTCCATCTTTCATTATGATCCCTAAGTCTTGTAAAAATGAGATACAAGAAGATTCTCGGCCGGTAATGCCTGGTATTATTGGATCATTTGCATACTGTAAAAGTTTGTAAACAGGACGTGTTTCTCGTCCGAAGTATCTGATATCTATTAATGATTTGGCGATGCCTGTTTTTTCGGCATCTTCAAGAATCGATCTGTTTAAACCCATTAGTTTTCCATATCTTCGATCTTGTAGATCTCCGCAGGCGCCAACAA
>CAZKUB010000222.1:0-2167 GCA_964555835.1 uncultured Thermoplasmatales archaeon | reverse complement strand
TAATCTTAAAATCTTCTTCCTTATTAATTATCACCTTCATTCTCTCTCTTACCTTACTACTATTTGTTCCCATTGAACAAAGTTATGCTCAAGAAAAAGAACCTATAAAGTTCACCCCGCAAGTTGCTATTCCTGGGGGAATAGAGGGAGAAACTCTAGTTGGTGAAAGAGGCAAAACCACCCTCCTAAGTCGATATATTGCTGGTGTCTATAATTACAGCTTTGCTATAGCTGGTATTTTAGCTGCCATTGTTCTAATGGGAGGTGGTCTTCTCTGGTTAGTATCAGGTGGCAGTCAAACAAAGGTATCTCAAGCAAAAGATATAATTAGTGGTAGCGTTATCGGTCTAGGAATTCTATTCTCTGCTTATCTGCTTTTAAATACCATCAACCCAGCTTTACTCGAGAATAAAGCCCTAGAAATTAAAGATATTAGCGAAGTTCCTAATAAAAATAATGGCATGAATTGCTGTAATTGTGAGATAACCTTTAAAACTGGTGTTGTTTTTGGAAGCGATACTATAAAGTACTGTGAATCTGCTATTAATTTAGATCGCGAAATGTGTAAAGATTTTTGTCAGGGTAAAAAAGATAGCATTCAAAGTAATACAGCGATGACATATGGAGTTAAAAAAAATTGTTATTGCACTGAAGTTGAAAATGAAAAAGGTGAAAAAATTTCAACCTGCGTTCCTCTAGAAAGCGCTGAATATGAAGTAACTGAAAATGGATTTGTTGTGGGTAACTGGACTTTTCAAGCCGGCATAGAAGATCAAATTCCCGATATGAGCGGTGAGCTAGTCTCATTTCTCAACTGTATGCGAAAAGAGTTAGATAATCAAGAATTATATAATGTTGGACAAATTTCTTCTATCAGCCAAACTGGTTATGATGCCAGCAGTGAAGAATGCAATCAGCAATCTTGCCCAGGGGAGCCAACATGTATTCACAGTTGCGAATCATGTCATTACGGCGGAGGATTAGACACAGGTCAATCATATGCAGTTGACTTTGGAGATGAATGGAATGAGATGCATTTTACTATAGCTGCAAATAACTGTGATTCTAAACCCTATATAAAAGATGAGGGCGACCACATACATATTAGTGTTTCAAAATGTCCGAAAAATTAAAAAAAGAAATTCAAACAAAAAAATGTTAAATAAAAAAGAAAAACAATTCATCTCTCCTGGTCATAACGCTTGTGCTGGTTGCGGTCAATTATCAGCAGTACAAGCGGTGATGCGAGGCTTAACTAAAGATACCATTATTGCTAACGCTACTGGTTGCTTGGAGGTAACAACTACTGCCTATCCTGAAAGTTCTTGGGGACTTCCCTGGATTCATTCTCTGTTTGAAAATGCTTCAGCCGTAGCTTCAGGCATCCAAGCGGCTTTAAGAAAGAAAGGTGACAAAAAAACTAAAGTCTTGGTGCAGGCTGGTGATGGTGGCACTTTTGATATTGGCTTAGGACTTATTAGTGGCATGTGGGAAAGAGGAGAAAACATCTTATACATATGCTACGACACTGAATCATATTCTAACACTGGCATTCAGGCGTCAGGCGCAACTCCCTATGGCAGCTCGACTACCACCACTCCCAGTGGTGACGAATCTATTGGCTCAACTCAAAACAAGAAAGACATGTTAGCCATTGCCTTAGCTCATGGTCTCAAATATGTAGCTCAAAGCGCTGCTGGCTTCCCTGATGATATTACCAGGAAGGTAAAAAAAGCTTTGACAGTTAATGGTCCCGCCTATATTCAAATTTTAGCTCCCTGTATTCCCGGTTGGAATATTGGTTACGGAGATGCCGCTTCAATGGGCAAGCTTGCAGTTTCAACTGGTCTTTATCCTTTGCTAGAGTATATTGATGGAGAGTTAAAGACTTCTAGCATTACTTCTAACTATAAAACGAAGCCGGTTAAAAATTACTTAAGTCAACAAGGACGCTTTAAACATCTAAAGGAAAAAGATATTGCCACCATTCAAAAAATAGCAGATTATAATATCAACAAGTATAAATTAAAATAAATTATTACCTCAAACTTATAAAACAAAAAATAACTTTAATCGGTTATTTTTTAATTCCTAAAAAAGATATATAAAAATATAGTTCTTAATTTAAAAACCTTTATCCATCGCTAGATTAGCTAACTTATCCGCC
>CAZKUB010000221.1:0-3964 GCA_964555835.1 uncultured Thermoplasmatales archaeon | reverse complement strand
TCGCCCTTATAAACATATCAAACAAAAACTCAGTATCATCAGGACCTGGAGATGCCTCAGGATGGAATTGTGTACCAAAAAATGGTTTTGAGATATGAGTTATCCCCTCGTTTGTTCTATCATTGTTATTATAAAACCATTCCCGCCAATCCTGAGGAAGCGTATCTGCATCAATTGCATAACCATGATTCTGAGAAGTAATATAACAACGGTTTGTTCCGGACTCAATACATGGTTGGTTTTGACTACGATGACCAAATTTAAGTTTATATCTTTTAGCACCTGCAGCAAGACCAAGAATTTGAGAGCCAAGACAAATCCCAAGAATTGGTATGTCTTCTGATAACGCTGTTTTTACATTCTCTATTGTTTTGATACATTTTTTTGGATCACCGGGGCCATTTGAAATAACCACCCCATCTGGTTTTTGATCTAAAAAAGGATAATCCCAAGGAACACGTACAACGGTAAAGTTTCTTCTGATAAACGCTCGTATTATACTGTTTTTAGCTCCACAATCAACTATTATAATTTTTTTATTACCTCTCTTATAAGTGATTGGTTTTTTTATGCTTACTTCTTTTGCTAAATTTCTTTTATTCGGATCAATAAAATCTATTTTTTCATCGTTGTAGATTATTCTACCAAGCATTGTACCTTTTTGTCTTAATTTTTTAGTAAGTTTTCTTGTATCTACACCATATGTTCCAGTTATATCATGTTGAATCAGCCATTCTGAAAGTGATTTCTTTGAATTCCAATGCGAATAATTATGTGAATAATCTGAGATTACCAGAGCTTGAACCTGTATTTTGTCTGATTCAAAATATTTTGACAAACCATCTTGTTTTCCATCTGGAAAAACTCCATAATTTCCAATCAGCGGATAAGTTAATGTTAAAATCTGCCCGTTATATGATGGATCTGTAAGAACCTCAGGATAGCCGACCATACCTGTATTAAATACTACTTCCCCAGATACTGATTTTTTAGCACCAAATAAAAAACCTTCAAAAACTGTCTTGTCTTCCAATTCTAATTTACATTTATGTGATAGCAGATGAAAAAATCCCCCCTTTATACTTTTTTGAAAAAAGATTAATTTTAGTCACTTAAAAAAATGAAATGGAAAACCAACTATTTAAAATACGTTAAAAAATTAAAAAATCTATGCTTTATGCAATAAAACGCTAAAATTATGTTTCTGATAACATTTGTAAAGAAACATTTAATAATAAACAGTAATAAATATTTAACCATAAGAATAAAAAATGCTGGTGAGATATGAACTACAAACTAAAGAAAATCGACACAATAATTATCGTATCATTACTACTAATTGCATCATTCGTATTTATTAGAGCAGGATACTTTGAGCCACCTATAACAACTAAAACACCAAGAATTACTTTTTATCAAGATGATGCTGAAAAAAAACTAATCGTACAGGAAACATCAACAGATGTACTATGGAAAAATATAGAGATACAAGGAATCTGTGATACCTCAGGTTTAAGTGAATATGTTGTTGAAGGAAACGAAATTACTCAGTGTGAAGGAACAATAACTTTGGTATACAAACCAACAGGTGACATCCTTGGGAGTTGGACTTTTACACCAAAACAAAGATTGCCTCAAACACTTATCACACCAAATGATCGAGTTGTAACTCCAAAAGACGAAGGAGAACATTACAAAGGAGTCCTTGGTGTAAGAGAATGGTGGTATTATACAGTTATTTTTGATCAAGGCTCTGAACTTCCTGGTTGGACTTTAACTATTAGCTTTAATCATATGTCTCGACTTGATTTATTTGCAACAAAACCTGATATTTTATTTGTATCACTCCTCAGCCCTGACGGGGCCAGATATGGTGGAAAAATAGAAAAAGAAAGACCTTTACTCGGCGAATATGGTCTAAGAGATCCCACCCTTCAGGTGGACTCATCAGATAACGGCTTCAGAGTATCATTTGATAAATCATATATACAAGGAAAAGAGCCGTTTTGGTATGTATATATAGATAGTAATGAACTTGATAAAAACCATGATATAAAAATTGAACTAAAATACAACTCTGTATCTCCTCCTTATTGGACTTACAACAGAAGACCTATAGATAATTCAAAAGCAAAAATAGCAAGCTACATATTTCCGGGATGTCAAGTAACTGGAACCGTTGATATAGATGGTTTTAAATACAACGTAAAAGGAGTAGGACATTATGAGCATACTTGGGCATCAGGAATTGTTACTAAAGCTTTAATAAAAGGATGGGACTGGTATCAAATTAACTTTGAAAACGGTTGGACTTTATATTACAGCAACTATCATCTTAGACATCAGCTTAAAGCAACAGACGAATCTAAAATAAATCTTTATTCAAGTTTAATTATAACTACGGATCAAGGAAATACACTTACAGTACTTGAAAACGTAGATTTTAAGATCATACAATCTGATAAACTATTTACATTTAGATATATTCCAACAGAAATGCAAATAACGGGGCAAGCAAGCCCAACACAGTTGATAATTAGAGATACAAATATAAAATTAGATATTAATCTAAAACAAGATACAACATTAAATCATATATGGAAAGGTTTAACTCGCGTAGGGATGAATATAGGCCGGACAAGGGCGCAAGGAACTATAACCTGGCAGGACAGCTATGGAGAGCATATTGTAGAACTTGATGGAATTGGCACATCTTGGAATATGAGACATTAAAAAATTATTTTATCACTGCTGTTGCTTTATTTGCATCAAGAATTAGTTTATCCCCTGTTTTTATCTTATCAATATCAATTTGATCAATACAAGGGATACCTGCGAGTATAACTCCTGTTGCAACAATGGTCTCTGTCTCTTTATTTATAATTCCAGCAGGGCCTACACCATTTTTAGCAAGACCATAAATCACGTAGGAGCCCACAGTTGAACCTTTACCACAAGGAAATACCAATATTTTACCAGCAACGCTCTTTCCTTCAAGAGGATGTCCTTTTTCAATTACAATCCCCGTTTTAGCATCAATTCCCCCGTAAAATCCAATTGGCTCAGTAGAAACTATTGCCTCACCTTCAACTGTTCCAGGAGAAATTGTTCTTCCTTTCATAATTGTTCCTCCAGAAGATCATCGATATTTGCATAACATACTTCTTGTTTACAAAAACCTGGTAAATAATTTGCAGCTTTGCCGGAGTTTACGCCCGTGGTTTTGTATCCCATTTGCTCAATTGGTGATACCACCATACATGTATCAGCGATAACAGAACCACCTGCATTTGAAATAATTTCATTATAACCCATACGCTCTGCGGCTTCCTTAACCATACGGGATGTACATATCCATACTGGTTTTTTAAGCTTCTTTCCTGAGAGTTTATCTGCTAACTGAGAAATCTCACGAATTGATGCATGTGGACAACCAAAAATTACTATGTCTGGTTTTTTACCCGTATTTAATTTTTCATATGCTTCTTTGATTTCTTTTTTACCAACTGAAATTGTATCAAGTCCTTTTGAATTAACCATATCTGCCTCAGGAGTAAGACCTTGAATATGATAAAGTGCAACAGCGCCACTTGCAGCCATTGCAGCACCAAGTGCGTTGAGTTGATCAGTATTTGCATCTTTTAAGCCTGTAAAATACGGTATTTTGTTTTTGACTTGTTTACCAACATACCATCCAAGAGCACCAAAATCAGAGTTAAAAGAAAGATTAGCATCAACTTCTATTTTTATTTCGGGTTGACGATTTTCCCAGAGGTGTAGTCCATAATTTGGTGTAACACCGCATATTGCAGCAGCAAGTGCAGATGGACCCCCTTCACGATTTGTTCTTGCACCGATTACAGAATTTGAGAAACTTACTGCACTACTTTCAGACCAGGCAATATGCTCTCTAAATCTTGGAAGATTACCTGCAAGATGAGGAGTACAAGTAGAAGTTATTATT
>CAZKUB010000220.1:0-7063 GCA_964555835.1 uncultured Thermoplasmatales archaeon | reverse complement strand
AGGGCCGAACCCTCTCGACTCGCATGGCTTAATCGAATCCCAATAGCAGTGACCTCCGGCAGGATCAACCGGAATCAAACACACTATTATTATATTATTATTAGAATTTGGCAGGTGAACCAAAATTCACCAACACACGTCAATCGTCAGATTCAAGAGAGCACAACATAATCCTTAAAGGATTTTCTTGTTTTTCTTGAACCTCCACATCAATTTACTGTAACCATAGGCTGAAGTAACCCAATCATAGAACGCAATAGCGTAGACTCATGGGTTGACCGGAAAGGCCCTGGTCGATTTGGATTTAAAACGTATACAGAGCCCATATATAAAGTTTACATACGATTTTTGCTTTTTACTCTATCAAGAAATTTATTCTCGCAGTATCGTCTCTTTAATTAATTTGACTTGTGCATAAGTAAAGTTTTTCATGATTTTTAGTCGCAGTCGCAGAGTTATCTCGTTTAAAACAGCAGTGAAACAACTCTGCAACGTGTATTGCGACGTTGTTTGACACCACGGTTATCCTCTTCTTCATTCCATCTGACTCGTACGTCTAATTGGTCAAAGAGGGACCCTAATTGTGTGGTATCAATTTTTGTATCCTTGATTTTGCATCTTCAATCATTGATCATGAAGACCTTCGAATCAAGGCAGATATAAAATAAGCATTTCGTGGTTTTTATCTGTTTTGGTATTAAAGAAGTTGTAATTTCATCTGTAATTATTTATCTCATCTCTTAAGAGCATTGCTGATTTTCTAATGTCTTTTGAATATATTATTCCACGTGAAGAATTTATAATCGCGTTTTTACCTTCTTTGTTTGTACCATATTTAATGGTTTTTTCTACGTTTCCGCCTTGTGCACCAATACCTGGTATCAAAATGGTTGTGTTTTCACCCAGCAAGGATCTTATTTTTTTAAGTTCTTCATGATATGTTGCGCCTACTACTACCCCTAGAGTATTATTTGTATCCCATTCTTTTATTTTTTTAGCAACACGCAGATATAGTTCTTCTTTATCCAGTTTTAAATCCTGAAAATCTTTTGCAGAGGGATTTGATGTTCTACATAAAATAAAACTACATCTATCGGTATACTCTAAAAAAGGTTTTACTGAATCAAAACCAAGATAAGGATTTATTGTTACTGCATCAGCATTTAACGTTTCAAAAAGACTTTGTGCATATTTTGTAGCAGTGTTTCCAATATCGTTTCTTTTACCGTCAAGGATTATTATTATATCTTTTGGAATGTAATTAATGGTTTCTTCCAGTAACTCGTACCCCTGCATACCGAGGACTTCATAAAACGCCATGTTTAATTTATAGGCACAGACCAAATCTTTTGTTGTATCTATTATCTTTTTGTTGAACTCTAGATAGGGGTTTATTGATTCTTTAAAAAGAAAACCGGGTATTTTTTCTTTATCGATGTCAAGGCCTACACAAAGAAGACTATTGTTTTTATCAACTATCTTTGATAGTTTTTCTTTGAAGTTCATAATTCTTATCAACTGTATGAATATAATTTCTTATTTAAACTTATTTTATTTTCCAGTTATCTATTTAACATGTTATTTAATTCAGCGTTTTGTAAGCATGAAGATAATATATGCTGTTTGTTCATGGGGTATTGGTCATGCAACGCGCTCTTTACCTGTGATAAGAAAACTAGTAGCGGAAAAAAATGATCTTACAATTATGTCCCATGGTAGATCTCTTCAGTTGCTAAAAAATGAGCTGGGTGAAAATCTCAAATATATTGAAATGGAGGATTACCCAGTGCTTCTTTCTGAGAATTCACGGCAGTTTATGGCAAAAAGTATGATTTACTGGCCAAATTTCATAGGCAGTATGATAAAAGGACAAAAAGATACTCAAAAGATACTTGAGAAAGAAAAATATGATAGGATTATCTCTGATGGTAGATACGATATCTATAATAGAAAAATACCTAGTTTTTTTATTTCTCATCAGATACGAATTATGAACCCTTTAAGAATTAAGATGTTTGAGAATGGTAGTGAAATTTTTAACTTGTTTTTTTTCAAACGTTTCTGCGGTGTTATAGTTCCCGATTTCCGTGATGATAATCTCTCTGGTGATCTTTCACATGACTTACATCGTATTGATGAAAACAAGATTCATTATGCAGGGGTTTTATCTGATTTTAAAAAGATAAAAAAAACCAAGGATATTGATTATCTGATTTCAATTTCTGGTCCTGAGCCACAGCGTACTATGCTTGAAGAAAAACTTTTCACACAGATCAATGATTTGAAAGGGCGAGTTGTTGTAACACTTGGTAAAACCGAGAATGTGGATAAATTCAAAAAAGGAGGTATTGAAACCTATTCTTTTCTTCCTAGAAATAAACGTGAGGATTTTCTTAATAGAGCAAAAACAGTTGTATCACGCAGTGGTTATTCAACTATACTTGACCTTGCAGTTATCGGCTGTAAGGCTCTTATGATGCCGACACCGGGACAAGTTGAACAGGAGTATCTTGCAGAATACCATAACAAGAAAGGTAGTTGTTACTGTGTAAATCAAAATAAAATTGATTTATGTAAAGATGTTGAAATCGCAAAAAAAACAACTGGTATAACACGGGAATGTAACGTTGATAAAACTGTTGAAAATATACTTGAAATAGTAAATAACACTGATAAAAGCCCTTTTATTTAATCCGTTTTAAAGTGGTAACTTTTATATAAGAATTTCCTATTTTATAAGAAGGATATCAAAGAAAAACACTGGAGTGGAGGTATATATTACCCTGCTGGTTTTTCTTGAGGGGATAAAAAAAATTATGATAATAAATATTTTTACTGAAACTGAAGTAGCAGATATTAAAACAACTGAAATAGTAACTAGCTATAAAACTCTTAAAGAAGGCTTGGAAAAACATAACATTAAAGTGTACATAAACAAAAAAAAAGGATATGATATATTACATGTACACTCTTTTGGACCGTTGTCTCTTATTAAAGCTATACGGGAGAAAAAACCAGTTGTAATGACAACACATACCGTTCCAGAAGAAATCAGTATGCTATATCATGGAGGAGGATTTGTACAAAAATTTTTTGATAAATATCTGATTTATGTCTACAATCAGTCTGATATTTTAATATCTCCATCAGATTTTGCAAAAAAAAGACTAACGGAGCTTGGGGTAAAAACCAAGATACTGGTTGAAAGTAATGGGATAAAAAAAGATAGTTTTATAAAATCAGAAGAGAAAAGAAAGATATTTCGTGAAAAATACAAAATTAAAGAAAGTGAAAAAGTCATAGGATGTGTAGGTCTACCCTCAAAAAGAAAAGGCTTAGATATATTTGAAGAGGTGGCAAAAAAACATCCGGATAAAAAATTCATCTGGGTTGGAGAAAATATTTATAATAAATTCCTAAAAGACTATAAGTATCTGGAGAGTTTAAAAGAAAAACCTGGTAAAAATCTTATATTAACTGGTTTTGTTGATGATATTCAAGCAGCATATTCTGCGATGGATGTTTTTATGTTACCTACAATGATTGAAACAGAAGGATTGGTTGTTTTAGAAGCAATAAGTGCAGATCTGCCGGTAATTACCAGCAGAGTTGAAGGATTGGATTGGATAGAGGAAAAAAAACAATGTTTAAAGGCGTCAAATACCCAAGAATATTCAGAGGCGATTGATAAAATATTAGACAATCATAAAGAAACAAAAAAGATGGTTAAAAATTCTAAAGAGCTATTGGCAAAAAAGGATATAGATAAAGTAATCCCTAAAACAATAGGAATATACAGAAGTTTGATAATTAAATAAACCACTCCAGATATCAAAGAAAGCGCGAAATATCAGGTAAAACTTTATCAGAATATCATCGATTCCTAATCCTTATTGAATAATTATGCTGAATCAAGAAACTGATGAAATGTTTTTAATCAAGGAAGCTAACTATACTATAAAAGATCTGAAATCAGCATATCTTTTAAAAAAAATCAAAATACCCAAACAAGCTCTATGCTATGCTTTTCTTGGGGGCATGTGGTACACAAAAAACAGTTTTTCTTTAAAACAAGATATTTCTGTACCATATCCTTTTTCTACATATTATACAATCAAAATTCCTGATAAAATAATAGATGATGTTTGCTATAGGTCTTTACTTTATATCAAAACACCATTAATGGTTTTACAGTTTAAGGATTACTGTGTTTCAATAGAGTTTGATCCTTTTATAAAAATAGGCAATCAAGAGATATTTCCATTTATAGCATTAGCGGAAAACGATGAATTTTACTTTATTTCGTTTTATTTATTTTCTTCATTTGAAGTTAAAAAAAAAGATTCAGCGTGGCTTGGTTTTCCTAAAAAAGAAAAGATAGAACTTTCTCTTAAAAAAGGAGATAATTTTGATTTTTGTGTTAAAACATTTGAATACAAAAACTGGAAAGAAGCAGTAGAACACATATTCAAGAAACATATTCCTGACGACATAACTATTGAAAAACCGGATGAAATATTTAAATCTGCAAAAAATGCTTTGTATCGATCCTATGCTGATTTAACAGGTTCTTTCATTCAACTACCATGGAGAGATACACCAGGTTTTACTTTTAGCAATGCAAGTTATTCATTAACTTCCTATGAAGCAGTTAGATTTAATTATTTTAGTAACTGGTCAGATGAAATAAAAGATGAGCAATTTAAGAAATGGAGTAAAAAACTAAAACAGCATTTTTCCAATCCTGCTCTTTATAAAAAAAACCCTAAAATTGGCAAGGGAATAATCTGGTATAATATGACAAATCTTACAAAAAAAGGACTAATAGGATATTTTTACATGGATTGCGGATACTCAGGTTATCCCGGTGGACAAGCAACAATAGCATACAATATTTTACAGTTTTTAGAAAAAAATTCTGATGAAAAACTAAAAGATTTAACAAAAAAATCACTAGAATATCTAATGTCAACACAAAAAACAAATGGCTCTTGGCCAATGGCCGTAAAACAAGAAGGATTAATGAAATTTAGACCTGAAAAACTATCAGAATATGAAACATATGGCGGTACAGCAGAATGTGCTTCTGCGCTTTTGTTAGGCTATAAAATTTTTAAAGATGAAAAAATGAAAAAAGCAGCAATTAATGCTCTATTATATCTAGATGACACATATCCCATATGCTACAATGGCCTACGTGATATCGGAGTTAATGAGCCTGAAGCATTTTCTGCAGTAAATATTATTAATGCATTTATCGATGCTTATGAATTAACGAAAGATAAAAAATATTTAACATGTGCAGAAAACTATGCTTATTACATTCTACCCTGGTTTTATCTTTATGACACAAAAGGATGGTCTATGAAATTTAATTTCCATCCTATTTCTTATTCTATCACCCCACGTCTTTCACCATATGAGACCGTATGGATTGTGTCAACTTTTCTAAGACTTGCAAAATATAACAATAAAGCATTCTGGGAAAAACTAGGAAAAGCAGCATTTAACTCAGCAACAAAATGGATTTCTAAAAACGGAGGTTTATCCGAAGGAATATTTCCAAAAGATTTTACAGAAATGCAGTCTTTACCAATGGAGCAGACTTTTGCAACTACTGAGATGATGAATGCAGCATATGGTTTTGTAAATGATAAAAAAATTCTTATTGATAAAAAAGCTGATAAAACAAGTAAAAACAAGAAATATTATATTGTTAAAACAGGAGATTTTTTAGAGATAAAAAATGAAAAAAATGTAACTGCCAGATTTAATTTAAAAAAGTGCAGTATTGACTACATCAAAGGACAAACTCTGAATAAATATGGTATATCATTTTCTTTCTATGGGCCATATCTGCTTAGAAGTAGAATAAAAAGAAGATTAAAACACGTTTTACGCGGAAACATTGGAAAATATCTTCTTTCAATTTCAGATGTTAAATATTTTATTCATGGCGTCTGTGGACCAAAACCCGTGAAGAAAAATAAGTTGGATATGTTTGAAAAACATGTTAAAAGTTACAAAATTATCTCTTTAGAAAAATCTTACGCAGTTATAAAATTTTTATCTGTTTTTTATAAAATTACACTAAAAATATCAGTTAGTGATTATAAAGATCAAGTAAAAATAGCTATAGCTCCTCTTGAAATAAAAATGTTAAAACATGACCTAGATTGTTACAAGGTTTTACTCCCCGTAGTTGGTGCAGAATTAAAAGATCATAAGTCAGATAAGCTGGTTTTTGAAAATATTGTTTTAAAAACCAAGATAGAGTCGATTGTAAAAACAGAAGATTTTGTAGGTGTTAATAAGACTCTTGCAACTAATTGGACCCATGGTGGAATATACAAAGGAAATTTTGAACTTACAATAATTAAGTAAATGATTTATATTAACTTTTTATTTTAGGTTAATTAAAGATAACTGGAGGAAAACAGAATAATATCCTTAACAAAGCTCTCAAAAAATTGGGTTTTTTGGCTGATCTTAATTTCAGGTTTAGCAATTATTATTAGATCTATCCCCGGGTGGATTAACGCTGCGTGGGGTTGTGATTTTGGTATATATTTTGGCCTTACAAAATCTGTTGCAACCCGGGGTGAGCTTTTTACAAATTATGTTGGTTGGGGGAGTTCATATAATTATTTCCCTGTATTATATGCAATCAATGCTTTTGCACATTGGATAACAGGACTGGATATCTTAGTTATCATGCCAAAACTTATACCAATTTTTGGTGGTCTAACCATCCTAGTTTTTTATTTCATATGCTATGAGTTGCTAAAAGATAAAAAAATTGCTTTACTATCATCATTAGTATTAGCTGTTTTACCCTTTCATGTTTATCAGTTGAGCCATGCATCACCTCTTACACTAGGTCATTTTTTCATGATACTTTCATTGTATCTTTTTATCAAATTTCGCCAGAAAACGCTTTATGCTTTTGCACTTGCACTGTCAACAATTCTTCTTGTAATGTCTCATCATTTTACAACATATTTCTATGTGATATCATTAATTTTTATCCTTTTATTTGAAAATGCCAGTAGAGATAAATGGG
>CAZKUB010000219.1:0-2714 GCA_964555835.1 uncultured Thermoplasmatales archaeon | reverse complement strand
AGCATAATCTTCAAAATTCTGTGCTGAAGTAAGAGTTATCGGCACCATTCTTGTCCATGCAGAATCAGTCCAAACAGGATAAGTGTTTTTAATCTGTATTTTACCATCTATTAATTCGTAATTGTAAGACAAAAAAGGATCGATATGTTCTGTCGTATTAAAATTATCCGTCCATGCAAAATATGGATTACTAAGCGGTTGCATAGAAGGTAAATAAATATCTGTATTTTCTGATAAAATATTTTTATCGGTTTTTGTGTTTTCAAGTTGAACAAATCCCTGCGACACAGAAACTGCGATTAAAAGAACTAGTATAACTACTATCTCCAGCTTCAAATATTTTCTATATGCTTTATTTTTTCTCATGTTTTTTACCCCCCTTAAAGCTAAGTTAAGGTCAATTATTCTGTACGTTATAATACCATACACCATTCAAGAGTAAATCTAAGTTTGATGTACCAGTTATATGTTTTACAACATCCCAACAGAATTTTATACCATCCCACCACCATTCCACACAAATATATATGCCCAAGCCATAGACGGTTACGTTTGCACCCCATAAATCCTTATATGTAAAGTACAGGTTAATTTCGTCAATGTTTGGTTGGTTTGAGTTGTCATTTATTTTGAAATACCCAGGATCAGCACTGCTACCAGCTTTCCATTTCCAGCTTATATCAAAATGCATATGATTGCTTAATATTACATGGCCATTAAGATCTACATTTTCAAAAGAGTCATCCATATTAAAAGATAGATATATGGGGTCTTCCTGATAAAAATCTATTTCAAAAGCTCCACTTTCACCAATCGACCAGTCACCATTGAAATGTATATTTTCACCTTGGTAGTTGATATTTACATTGAAATCTCTAAAAGCATCAAGTTTTCCTGATAAGGCAAGTTCTTGTAACTGGATTTCTTCACTGGAGGTATCCAGATCCCAGCTTGATTGGAATTCTTTAGCAGATATTGTTGCCGCATTTATTGCCATAGAGTTTTCTGTGGCTAAATTACTTATTTCAAATGAGTTACCAAGCATATCATTTTGGGTGTCAAATTGGAAGTATCCTTGCTCAGCGATTTTTCCTTGCATGTCTATATAGCCGTTGCCGATCATTAATTCATTGCTAACAAGCAAATCATCAAATTTCAAACTAAGTCTTATTGGACCTTCACCGCTAGATGAAGATCTCTCAGCACGTACATGTCCCTTTAACTGATTCCACCAAAATTTACCCCAACCATTTGCATTACCTGGTATAGAATATACCTTGAGCAGTGGGATATCTATGTTTGGTAGATACAAGTTAGCTTCTCCAAAATCAGAACTTGATGTTCTTTGAGCTTTAGCATAAAAATAGTTATTTGGATTAACAAAGAAATTATCAGGGTCTGGATCTACATAAACTTGACCTATTACCTCTGCCTTGCCATAAGCAGCAAAACTCCCACTGGGTATCTGAAACAGAGCCATATCTGGATCATTCTCCGGGTCTGCTTTTGGATAATAAAGTGTAATATCACCAAGGGAACCACTTGAATCATGTTGAACATATGCATTAGCATCTATCTTAAGCATAGTTGCATTATTAATATCAAGAGAAGCACCAGCAGTCAATGTTCTAGAGCTAGGAATATCTTTAATGCTAAAACATGAAACATCTTTTGTATCCGGATCAAGCTTTGGATAATACAAAACTATCTCATCTAACTTATCATTCATCGTTAAATCAATAAAACCGATAGTTTCAAAATCAAAAAGTTGACCAGGTATTATATCAATCGCAGCATCAAGACCCCATTCAAACTTGGCATGACTAGGCACTCCTCTAACTGCTAGTTTTTGTTCAAACCAAGGTGAGCTTATTTTAAATCCAACATTAAATTTATTACTTGCCTTATAAACAAAGTCTCCACTCAAAGGACTATTCTCACCGATTAAATTAAGATCAAAACTCATCCATTTACCCGCACCAACAATCTCTTTTGGCACAGAATCCAGCGATATAGTAAATTGGAATGTTGCATTTTCTTCTTCTGCAGTACTACCTCCTTTCAATAGACTTGATTTGAAAGTTATATCAGTTGGCTCATTTGATTGGCTATTATAATAATAAAAAGTTTTACCAGATAACGGGGTAAATTGAGTGAGCACATAACAAGCCGGATCAAATTCTACGCAGAATTCAATGTCATATGTTGGTTCGTTCATGCCTTTTTGCCAAGCTTGAAACGCAAATAAAACATCGTTACTTGCAGTTCCTATTATATCCTTGGGGTTCATCTCATGTTGGAATATAGCTGGTCTGAATATGTTTTCTTTTGCAACTGTAAATTTTTTCTCAAAATTAATAGGTATTTTTTCACCGTAGCAGGATCTATATCCAATTCTTGTTATAATGTAATCTCCTTTTGCTGTTGGCATTACTGGATTTTGTTGTTCTAGATCGTCATATCTCGCGGTCTTCATAATGTTTAAAAGGTCATTATTTAATGGCATCATTCCCGCAGGGGCTAGTTTTTGAAAAATAGTCGAAGATGAATGTTCCTTTACTATATTTCCACGTAAAATTTGATAAATATTAGATAGTAATTTGAATTTTGAAAAAGATTGTCCATATCCATAATTTGTTATTACACTGAGATCTACATGAAACTCCTGCCAAATTTCAATTTCACCTAATTGATCATCTAAACCATTATTTATC
>CAZKUB010000218.1:0-1799 GCA_964555835.1 uncultured Thermoplasmatales archaeon | reverse complement strand
GGATACGACTAAGAACATATATCTATCAATCACATGAAAACTACACAGCTCAAGGGGCTACTTTTGAATCAAAGACTGCTCATGTCAAAGGTATAATATATGATAATAATTCATATGCTAACAAAGGAAGCGTATCACATTTAGACGGCATGTATAAATCACATACCGACACTTTTTGGCAAGGCGACTATTTTGTTTTAGATGAGGGTATAAAAATAGGATCTGGCGCAGGCTTAGTACAAGTTGACTGGATACGTGTAATGAACGCCCCAGTATTACCACCAACTGTAACTATAGGTGCTATGGAATCAGCAAGATATGGATGGGACGCCGAGGTTGATGCTGGAAATTATATACCACCACCTGGTGTTTTTGATAATCCTTTTATTCCTGGGCCGTTACTTCGTGATTACAACAGTGGTAGCGAATCAGCAACATTTGTAATAACGGATTTACCTGAAGGTGAATATACTGTAACCTTGGCGATGGGTAGAGCTGACAGTGAATGCACTGCAACAACTGTAACATTTAACAATAATCTAGGCTTTTTAATACTTCCTGCAACAGATAATGGGAGTTTTGTAACCAGGTCAAAAACAATCAATTGGGGTGGAGGATCCCTGGAGATTCAGTTCTCAGCTAAAACTAATGAGCAATGGACTATCAATGCTATGACTATAGAAAAAGGAAGAAGAGGTGTCAAGGTTGATTACGCTTAAGAAATTCAGGCACAACAACAAGGGTCAAATGATGGTTCTTGAAGCAGTAGTATTTGCAATAACTGTTATTATAAGCCTTATTTTTCTTTATCAGATGTCACCTACGACTACTCAAAGCGTTCAACAAACAAGTGAGCTTAAAATCAGGGGTGATATTGCTTTAGAAACTCTTTACAAGCAAGAAGTTGAACATCTTACAGATCAAACAGACTCTTTTCCTCATCCTAGAGAGTTTCCTAAAAATAAATTGGTTTATTATCTTATAACTAATGACAACCACAACCTGGTCCGGGATATAAGAAGTATGCTACCAGGTAATGTAAAGTTTAATGTTTATGTCAGCAATGGAACAGATAAAACATTTCTCACATCAAGTTTTGTTTCTGATAAACCAGTAATCTTAGTCGATCCAATCGCGGTATCCCACTATTTTATATCGATACATCCTCAGTTTTTTAATGCAACAAAATTTGGAGGGGATGATGGAATAGTTCCTGCGGGCGGATGTTTAATGGCAAAAAGGTTGGGTGTATATAAAGAACCATATAATGGTGATATAAGGAGAGGATATGAAATCTCAACCTATGATATAATACTGGAGATGAGTATATAATGAGAAGAAATGACAACCACGGTCAGATGATAATACTAATGGGGATAATACTAGCGTTATCAGTGTTTACAATATCAGTTCTATCAGCGGATATAATAAATCTAGAAAGCGTTATAGTAAGCGAACGGTCAACATCAATACGAACAGAATTTAACAATGTCAAAGAGACATTCATACGGTCTATGAACTACAACCTGGCAAACAATGTGGCTATCAATACAATACAAAGTGGAGATCACGATATTGACATACTTATTTTTCAAGGGGACCCAAAAGGAATAGATGAAAACTTTACAAAAACAAGAGACCAGCTTTACACCTTACAGCTAAGATATCATAATATTTTTGATGCGGAGTTAAACAAATACTGGTATGCACAAAAAACAAATGAAAACAGTATATACTATGTATCTGCAACTCTTTCACTTGATGATGGAAGCGCTTTCATAAGCGAAGACATAATATTC
>CAZKUB010000217.1:0-6778 GCA_964555835.1 uncultured Thermoplasmatales archaeon | reverse complement strand
ATCTTTTACTTCGCCGAAAGCATATTCTTCCGAGATATATATTCTGCAGTAGGCGTGATATATTAAAAATATTGAGTTGAGAGATTACCTCTCTCTTTTTTTCCTTTATTTCAATTTTTGCTTTTTTAATCAATAATTTTTTATCCTCTAACTTTATTCAATATTTTGGATGGGTTGGTAAAAATATTACCATTACACCCTATATTTGTGCTATAGCGGGGGATAAAGATAGTTAAGAATTTGATGAGGGGAGTACTACAATTTGATAATAATGCTTCAGTTGGTATTGGTTCTTTAATAATATTTATTGCAATGATACTTGTCGCAGGAGCTACTGCATCAGTTATGATTCAGACAATGAGTCGTCTTGAGTCACAAGCATTAGCTACAAGTAGTGAAACCATAAGGGATATATCTAGTGGTATAAAAGTCAGCCAAGTCACAGGTTATAATATTGACTCTTCTATTACTCAGCTTGCCGTTTTTGTTAGAACTATTGCAGGTTCTGGAACTGTTGACCTCTCCCGAGCGTATATTTCTCTTTCAGATGGTTCTAAAAAAGTTATTTTAAATTATACAAGTAATGTTTTTGCAAGTAGTGCTTCAAATGGTTTATTTGGAACAATTGACTCTAGCTCTCTTTCTGCAACAAATTTTGGTATTATAGTTATAAGAGATGCAGATAATTCTTGTACTTCCGGCAGTCCTTATATCAATAGTGATGATATTGTTGTTCTAATAATTAATGCAACTAAGTGTTTTTCAGGTATTGATACTAGAACTGATGTTTCAGGTTACGTTGCCCCAGAGTATGGTCTAAGAGGCACTATTCGTTTTACAACTCCTAGTGCGTATCTTAATAGAATAATTGAATTGCAGACTTAAAAAATAAAATTATAGTTTTTTATAGTGTAAGCATTCCACCTAGCCCTACTTCTACAACGAAACTTGTTATTGCTATAACCCATACCAATGGCACGAAATATAAAAGTGTTACATACTTGTGGCTTCCTCTAAGAACTCTAAGGGTTAACGCCATCATAATGCAGTGTATAACTAAAACAATAAAAATAATAATAAAATTTTGATCGTACAGCTCAGGTGGAACATAATTCAATATGTTGCTGCCTATATTGAAGCCTTCGATATCTCTGAAAGGATCACCTGTCGTTGCAACAATAGTATTTAGATGTCTTCCAATTATGAGGGATACATATATTGCAAATGAAATACCAAAGGTAATTCCTGCAAATAATCCGACAGATGTATTTACAATTGTAAGTTTTTTAACACGTAGATCACGTATTTTGCGCATGTTTTCAGAGATCATACGAGCAACACTACGTGGATTTGCTGCAGCATATGTTGCCTCTCTAAACATTTCAGAGGAGCGTTGAATAAAATTACTACCAGTATCCACACCAAACCATTCCCATGCTGAGTTATCATTTATACGTGTTCTAAGTCTTCGATATAAATCTTTTATATGTTTTGTTAGGACGCCATAGTCTTTTTCGCTAAGATAATATACTGACTCGTTTACTTTTCCACCACGCATCGTAGAAATAGAGCCGAGCGCTGGTAAAAAACCAAGAAAGTTTTTTTCTTTTCTAGAAATATCTCTCTCCTCCATAAAAGAGATAGCACCTACAGCTATTAAAGGAGTAAGAGCAATGGCTACTAAAAGCTCTAAAGAAAGAAAATCTAAATAAGCTAACTGTAAATTGTACTTAGCAAAAAACAATAATGCGCCTAAACCCAAGCAGCCAACAATTGATAGTTTAAATGTTCTATCTAGTTTTTCTTCAATATCTCCTTTTTCACCGGTGACATGCCATATTTCATCTTGTGGAATCATTGCTTTTAATAGGTACAAAAGCAGTCCTTCGCTTACAATCATTAGAAAAGATGAGAGATAAATAAACATATTCATATCATCAGTGCCCATAATGATTGGTAATACAATTCCAAGGGACATTATAAAAATAATTGCGATAAGCATTGAAACATATACTTCATTTAATATTACCACGTTTTCGTTACTTGATTCATATATTGTTTTGTATTCTTGTATGACTGCTTCTTGCTCTGTTTCAATGAACTCTCTATGTTCTACACCGCTATCAAGGCTCTGTGAGAAGCGGTCTAAAAAATCTTTAAGTAGTTTACTTGGGGTTCTTGCGGATACAAAACGAAAAGCCTTTGAAAGAGGTAGTTTCCACTGTGTTGAAAGTATACTCATTTTTTTTATTTCTTCACCTAAGGCTCCGTATGCTGGTTTTCCTCCCAATATATCTATTATGTCTCTTAATGAGAGATCAGATATTGCAAGTACTCTTAGATGGGTTATAAAAAAATGCATTTTTGAATTGATATCATTTTCTTTGTTTTTCCAACTTATAAATGGATATAGTATTCCAAGAAATAGCGGTATAATTCCACCGATAATAAATGGTATTAGATTATAACTTAAATTTAAAATAAATCCAAGTATAAAAGGCATGGTCATAAATAAGATGCTCATGATTACCAATGGTGCAAGTATTGTTGTATAGAATTTCTTTGGATTTTCAAGGGCTCTATATGCTATTTTAAGTTGCGTTTTGAAACTATCTTTTTTTTTAGCTTTGTTTTTTTCTCTTTTTCTTTTTTCTTTTTTATCTACCATCTTTTTTAAACCTTTTATACCGTAATTGGTAAACCTTTTGCCCCATCTCTATAGTAGGTCCATATAAAATGTACTACTTCATAATAATCCATTATCTCTTCTTCGACCATTCTTTCTAAAATATGTTTACGCTCCTCGTAAACATTGTATATTTCTGCAAAATCTTTATAACCTGCGGTTTTTGCAATTCTTTCCTCAAGAATATAGCTATTTTTATTAGCAATAAACTTATGCTCATCTCTTATTGCATCCCATTCAAAAGCCTTTCTGGACATTATACCATCGACTTCTCTGTTGTAACCTTCAATTTCGTCTATATTTGTAACTCTTCTCATTAGTTTTCCATTACGCTCGATTGCAAGTTGAATTACTACAAAATCAAGATTATCCATAAATGTTTTAGGGACATTTATCGGATCACTTGTAAAACGTTGAATAACTTTTGTAACAGTATTTGCGTGAAATGTAGTCATAACAGGATGTCCCGTCTGCATCGCACCAAACACTATATTTCCTTCAGCACCTCTAACCTCACCGGGTATTATATATTCTGGTCTAGATCGCAGAGCTGCTCTTAAGAGATCAAACATGCTAACGCGACCTTCAACAGGCCCTGAGTCTTTAGTTAAAAGCTGCTGCCATACTTTATGAGGCACCTGCATTTCAGGTGTTCCTTCTGCAGTATATATCTTTTTTTCAGGTGGAATAAAAGGTATGATAGCATTCATAGTGGTGGTTTTCCCACTGGCAGTTCCTCCACAGATGAAAAAATTACGTCCATATTCACAACAAATCCATAGATATGCTGCTACACCTGAGCTCATTGTACCCCATTTTATAAGTTGTGTAACACTAATTGGTGTTTCTGTAAAACGACGAATTGTCATACTTGGGCCTTTTATACTTATAGCACTGCTGTAAACAAGATTTCCTCGACTGCCATCGGGAAGTACTCCATCTACAATAGGCTGTCCTTCACTTACAGGAGCTCCCATTTTTTCACTTAGTTTTCTGACAAAAAGATCTGCCTTTTCTTTAGTTATTTCTATACTTGTTTTAATCATACCAAATACTTTATGGGTAAGATGAACTTTTTTGCCTGCAACAATATGTATATCCTCAAGCCATGGATCACACATGAAACACTCTATATCACTTGTTCCAACAATATTTTTTAAAATATAGTATTCAATTGTTCTTTTCTGTATTGAGGTTGCTTTTATTTTTTTGATCTTTTTTTTACGTTTTTTATCTGTTATAAAATCTGCTTTTTCTGCTTTTTCATCGATTTCAATTAATTCATCTATTAATTCTTGTAAAATTACTTTTAATTCTTTATCTGTTTGAACGCTTTCTTTTTGAGGCGCTTTTTTAACGATTAATTCCAGTAAAAAATCGTGTTTTTTCTGTTCATCTGCGTTAAGAGTCGGCTCAATTGGATGGTATTCTTTTTCATCCATATCTGGATTCTTGAAAATATGGACAAAAACAAGACCTTTTGTAGAGTAAATAAGGTTAGGATTTTTTTCATCTCGCGCCTCAAATGGTAACGCTGAATAAAAATCAGGTCTTCCTATTTTTTTTTCAGTTATTTTTACATATTCTTTTAAATGGGTATATTTTTTTAGTAATACTGCAATTTCTTCTTCTTTCATTTTTGGCATTCTTTTTTTTACTCCCATCCAGCTTAGATAAATTTATTATATGGAGATAGGAAGACCACTTATTCCTTCTCTGTAATATGTCCATATGAAGTGTACTACTTCATAATAATCAAATATTTTTTCTTCGATCATTCTGTCAAGGATATGTTTACGCCGATCAAATTCATCATATATGTCCATTGGATTTTGAAAACCTGCTATTGGGGCTATTCTTTGTTCTAGAACGTAGCTGTTTCTATTTGATTTAAAAAGATGTGTATCGCTTGCAGCATCCCATTCAAAGGCTTTACGTGATATTACACCATCAACAACTTTGTTGTATCCCTCTATTTCATCTAATGATATAACACGTCTAAGTCTTTTTCCCTTTCTTTGGATTGCAAGTTGAATTAGAACAATATCAAGGTTGTCCATGAAAGGTTTTGGAACATTTATAGGATGTCCTGTGAAACGCTGGATAACTTTTGTAACACTACCTGCATGAAATGTTGTTACAACAGGATGCCCTGTTTGCATCGCCTGGAAAACTACTCTTCCTTCCTCACCACGTGTTTCACCTGGGATGATATAATCTGGTCTGCTTCTAAGCGATGCTCTTAGAAGCTCAGATTCATCGACATGGCTTTCTTTTGGACCTGTAGAACGAGTAAGCATCTGTTGCCATACCTGATGTGGAACTTGAACTTCAGGTGTGTTTTCTACAGAGTAGATCTTTTTTTCAGGCGGTATAAATACAAACATTGAGTTTGCCGTAGTTGTTTTTCCACTAGCAGTCTCTCCGCATACAAAAATACTGCATCCATACTGTAAGGCTAGCCATAGATATGCGCCGACACTTGTATCAAAAGTTCCCCAGTTCATAATCTGGGTAATGCTTATTGGTGTTTCACTGAATTTACGAACAGTCATACTTGGGCCTTTGAGGCTTACATCACGGCTGTGGATTATATTTACACGACTGCCATCAGGAAGTGTTCCATCTGCGATAGGTTGTCCTTCACTTACAGGGCTTCCGATTTTTTCAGCAAATTCTTGGGAAAAGGTATCTGCCCATTTAGTATCAATAAAAATATTTGTTTTAACCATTTCAAAGACTTTATGGATGAGATGAACGTTTTCCCCAGTAATTATATGTATATCTTCAATGTAGGGGTCTCTCATAAAAGGCTCAAGTGGTCCACCACCAACCACATTTTTTGTTATATCATATGTTATATCCATTTTTTCTACAGAGCTAACTCTTATTTTGCTGCCTTTAGCTCGCTCAATTTTTCCTTCTGATTTTTCATCTACAATTGTAATTTTGTTTATTACATCTTTAATTGCTTTTCTAAGCTCATCCTGAGTTTTAATATATTTAGTATATAGAGGTGCACGCTCATATATCAACTCAAGAATCATTTCTTTTTTTTTTGTTTCGACATCATTTAAATCTGGAGCAATAGCAATATATTCTATATCTTCCATAGCTCTGGTTTTTATCAGATGAACAAAAACAATACCTTTTGTTGTATAGATAATGTTGGGATATTTTTCTTTTTTTATATCTCTTGGTAATATACTAAAAAACTCAGGTCTAGTACCATTTTTCTTTTCAAACGCATCAACATATCTTTTAAGATGAGGATTATCTTTTAGCAGTCTTTTTACTTCATCATCTTTTATCTTAGTCATTTTTTAATCATCACGTCTTTTTTTTAGAATGCTACACCACTCGTTTCTATGGCAAGTCCAACACCAGGTCTTACTGAAAAAGTTGTCATAGGTTCATATTTATAACGTGCTCCATTAAATTTTTCAAGATATATGTTATGAACAATGCCGATACCAGGCATTGCTTCTCTTGTAATCTTATAATGTATATCACAAATCATACGAAATGCATTGTGGATATTTGTTGTCCATTCATTTTCATTTCCTGTGAAAATAATTATTTTACCTGAGCCTTTTAAACGATTAAAAAAATTGGTAAGCTCAATAAGGTTATTTTCAGTTAATGATTCAAGCAGTAGAGTTGATAATGAATCAATAAAAATAACCTCTGGGTCAAAAAGACGTTTACCTGTTATAAGACCATCAAGAAAAGTATTTTTAGGTTTTGTTTCTGCAAGAGTAACTTCAGTTGAAATAAAAAGTAGTTTTCCGGACATTAGATATTTTCTAGCATCATAACCTACAGATGCAGTTTGCCTGAGAAAGCTTTTAATTGTATATTGGGTAGAGATATATGAACAACTATGGCCATTTTTTAAAAAACTGTAGCAAAAACGCTGGCAGAAAATACTTTTTCCCGCACCTTCTTTTCCTTCCATGAAAATTAGTGTTCCATCAGGTATTTCCTGTCCGAATCTTTGTGCAAAGCCGTCTTTTTCTCCTTTTCTTTGAAGAACAAGTGATTTGGTACCCATCTTGTATTTTCCCCTCCATAATGCTAAATTTATTTTTA
>CAZKUB010000216.1:0-10984 GCA_964555835.1 uncultured Thermoplasmatales archaeon | reverse complement strand
CAATGACCGATCAATTCATTCTACTCGGCGAAAGCATGGACCCAAGCATCTACTATCAAACAGATGCAGAATACTACCGCCGTCTAACACAGATTAGCTTTATAGAGCTTTTTGAAAAAAACCTGATATATAAAGGTAAATTCCCAGTTAACTGGTGTCCACGCTGCATGACAGCGATGGCAGATGCAGAAGTAACATATACCGATAGACAAACAAAACTAAACACAATTAAATTCTACTTCAAAGAAAAACCACCACAGCAAATACTTAACTATCGCGGAATTAAAAAAGACAAAAAAGGAACATATATAGAAATCGCAACTACAAGGCCTGAAATGCTTCCAAGCTGCCAGATAGTAGCAGTTCATCCAAAAGATGAACGCGCGCCATGGCTTATAGATCAAACACTTATAGTCCCTGTTTTTGAAAAACAAGTAAAAATCATAGAAGACGACGCAGTAGACCCAGAATTTGGAACAGGAATAGTAATGATCTGCACAGTTGGAGACAAAGAAGACTTAAACTGGGTTTTCAAATATAAACTACCAATTCAGATGAGCATCGACGAATCCGGACGTATGACCAAGATATGCGGCAAATACAAAAATATGCCTATAAAAGAAGCAAGAGAACAAATAATATCTGATATGAAAAAAGAAGGTTTACTCATAAAATCAGAACCTTTAAAGCAAAATGTTGGAGTATGCTGGCGTTGTAAAGTACCAATCGAGTTTGTAAACGCTGAGCAATGGTTTCTAAAAACCACTGATTTTAAAGAACTCGTACTTGAAAAAAGCGATGAAATGAACTGGTACCCCAAGTTCATGAAAATACGACTTGAAGACTGGGTAAACAGCCTTGAATGGGACTGGGTGATATCTCGTCAGCGTTATTTTGCAACACCTATACCACTCTGGGAATGCAAAAAATGCAAAGAAGTAGTCCTTGCAAAAAAACAAGACTGCTATATAGACCCAACAATAGCTAAACCACCTGTTGAAAAATGTCCTAAATGCAAAGGAGAACTTATAGGCTGCGAGGATGTCTTTGACACATGGATGGACTCAAGCATCTCCCCGCTCTACAACACTTTCTGGTATCGCGATGAAGAAAAATTCAAAAAACTATACCCCATGAGTTTAAGACCACAAGCACATGATATAATTAGAACATGGGCGTTTTACACAATTCTCAGATGCACACTACTAACTGATGAAAAACCTTTTGAAAACATAATGATGGGTGGGTTTATACTCTCAGAAGACGGCACACCCATGCATGCATCTCTTGGCAATGTAATAGACCCGTTAGAAATAATAGATGAATACGGCTCAGATGCATTCAGATCATATGCAGCAAGCTGTGCACTAGGGGAAGACAACCCTTTCAGGAAAAAAGATGTAATACGTGGTATAAAACTACTAAGAAAAATCTACAATGTACAAAAATTCATAACAAATATATTAAAAGATAAAAAACCAGAAAAAACAGAACTAATAGATATAGATAAATGGATTCTTACAAAATACAGTAAACTTGTAAAAAAATGTACAAAACAAATGGATAAATTCGAATACAGCCAAGCAATGAAAGAAATAGAATACTTCTTATGGCATGAACTAGCTGATCACTATCTAGAGATGATTAAAACAAGTATAAATGAAAACCATAATACAGATAGTATAAGATATACACTATACACGCTTGGCCTTGGAACACTTAAACTTTTTGCAGTGTTTTTCCCACATCTAACAGAAGAAATCTATAATAACTTTTATAAAAAACACGAGGGTGATAAAAGCATACATCTATCAAGCTGGCCTGAACCAATAATTACTGATGATAAAGCAATAAAAATAGGGGAGAACATTAAAAACTATATATCACAGGTTAGAAACTGGAAAAGTGAACAAGGAATAGCACTTAATGCTCCTGTAAAAGTACTTGCAACCTATGCAGCTAAAGACTATATAAACAGTATTAAAAAAAGTGATTTTATCATTAAATCAACTTTAAAATATCCCGATGATCATAAGTTTTTATCAGGAAAACCAGAGGTTGAAGAAAAAATAACAAAAGTAAAACCTGTTTTTTCAAAGATAGGTCCAAACCTCAAGTCCGATGGAAAAAAACTTATAAACTGGCTTAAACAAAACAACAAAGACGTCATAAAAAAAATCGAGTCAAAAGGCGACATACTTCTTTCAGAAATACCAGAAATAAAAACTAAATCTGAAGAAAAACTTCTAAAAGATGGTTATATAGAAGTTGAAAAGGAAATAAATGTAAAAGGCAAAGACAGTCACATACTTTCATTTGATGGTTTTTATCTTGAAATTAAAAGTTAACAATTTTTTTTCTTTTTTTCTCGATAGATATTTAAATAAGTTTTTAATTTAGCCCGACCAGTGATACATCTATGACCAATGAAAAAATTGAAGTTAAAATAATGAACAGATGGGTAGTTGTAATCGGCGCAGTTATGATACAAATAGCACTAGGCGCAATTTATGCCTGGAGCGCTTTTGCAACACCGCTGCAAGGAGTAAAAGCAACAGAGACCACAGCAGCTATTGTTAGTCAATTTGCATTTACTGCAACAGAAACACAAGCAATTTTTTCAGCAGGTCTTGCAACCTTTGCAGTTTTTACAATAATAGGTGGAAGGCTTTCAAAGAAATATGGTCCAAGAAACATTGCCCTACTGGGCGGAGTGCTTCTTGGTATTGGCTATATATTTGCAAGTTTCACAGCTGATAGTTTTCTATTAAAACTCTTATCTTTAGGAATAATTGGTGGTGCAGGTATAGGCCTTGCCTATGTTGTACCAATTGCTGTAGGGGTTAAATGGTTCCCAGATAAAAAAGGACTAGTCTCAGGTCTTGCAGTAGCAGGATTTGGCTTTGGTGCCTTTATATGGATACTTATAGCAAACCCGCCTAGCATCCTTGGATTCAATGGATTAATCACCCAGCAAACAGGACAATTTGCGTATACAATCTCAAACGTAGATGCGGCTTTTAGAATATATGGAATATTATTTTTAATTCTTGTAGCGATAGGATCATTAGTAATGATTAACCCGCCTGAAGGATGGAAACCAAAAGGTTGGAAACCTACAAAAGAAGAAGAGGCTAATGCTAAAAAAAATTCTCTGGTTCCAAAAGAAATGCTTAGAACCAGACAATTCTATTTATTGTGGATGATGTTTCTAATAGGCGCTCTAGCAGGATTAATGGTAATAGGAAATATCAAAATATTTGCTGAAGGACCTGACGGATTTCAAAGATTTGGATTTAACCAGGTCGATGCTGAAAGCTTTGCAATACTAGGAGCAGCAATATGTCTACCAATATTCAATGGCCTTGGACGAATAATATGGGGAAAAATATCTGATAACATAGGACGTAAAAAAGCACTTATCACAATGTGTGTCTTTCAGGGAATAATGATGCTAGCGTTCTATTACACAACTGTAAATCCACTGTTTTTCTTTGCAGTAGCCGCACTAATCGGTTTTAATTTTGGCGCAAATTTCGCATTGTTCCCCGCAGCAACAGCAGATAGTTTCGGCTCAGAAAACGTTGGTTTAAACTACGGATTTGTCTTTACATCATATGGAATAGGCGGAATCGTAGGGCCAATACTTGCAGGAATGGTAAAAGACGCAGGTTTAAGCTTTCTATATGCCTTTATCCCTGCAGCAGTTCTCTGTTTTATCGCAGCAGGACTAGCAGTTATATATAAACCACAGGTTGAGAAAAAATAACCTTTTTTTCTCAATATCTTAATTAAAGAAGGCTCTGAGTATGAAAACATCTATTAATTTACTTAAAGAATCCAACAAAGTATTTGCATCTAACAATGCATCTGAACTAAAAAAACACATAGGTGGTCAAAAACCAAAAATAGCGGTTCTAACATGCTCTGACTCAAGAGTTATCCCTGAGTTTATATTCAACAAAAAAATAGGTGAAATCTTTGTCGTCCGCGTAGCAGGAAACGTCGCAATTGATACAAGTGTTATAACCTCTCTTGAATACGCAGTTGAACATTTGAATATAGATATACTAATGATCTTAGGACATACAGATTGTGGTGCGATAAGAGCTGCAGAGGAAAATAAAGAGGATTGCGGAGAGTTTTTAGATGAAATCAAAAAAAGTTTTAACATTGATCCAAACCATGTTTTATGCAACCTTAAAAGACAATTTGAACTACTTCCTATGAGAAGTAAAATTATTTCAAAAGCAGTATCTGAAAAAAAAATCAAACTTGTTGCAGCGATATACAATCTTGAAACAGGACTGGTAGAATTTCTTTAGATCTCTATCAACTTATAATTACTACTGCCTAAACCTATATCTTCACCATATTTTATTTGTTTAAAAGGACTTACTTTGTTTATCTTTTCAAAAACATCAGGTTTTACCTCATGGATTAAATCAAGACTTGCTTTATCAATTGCTACAATATCATCTGAAACTAGATAACCAATATCAGGACATATAACTGGCCCTGAAGTAGGATCACAGTCACAACCTCTTGAAATACGATTTACATCATTTAGATATAACACGTTTTTATCCTTCAAAGAAACATATGCCGCGCATGCCAGCAGATACTGCAAATCTTTATCTTCATTAATTATCCCAGCTTGCTCACAGTTTTCTACACATACACCGCAGCCGAAACATTTTCTTTTTGATAAAATCCATTTTTTATCTTTTATTTTTATTGCATTAAAAGGACATACCTCAGCACATACACCGCAGAAAGTACATTTATCTTTCTGATAAGAAGGCCTGCTTGCATGATGCATTTCTTTTTTTGTTTTCTTTGTCATACCGCCCATTCCAAAGTTTTTAATCGCACCACCCATACCTGTTGCAATATGGCCTTTAACATGTGAAAAAGCAAAAACACAATCTGTTTTATAAAGTGTTTCTGCTACTTCATAATCCATACCTTCAAAAGAAACATTTACTCCTTTGTCATCTATCACTACGTCTGCTCCTAATTTGTTAAAACCATGCATTTTTGCAAGTTTTTTGTAACCTGCTTTAAAACTTCTAGGGCCAGGATAAGCAACAGTTGTATCAAACAAAAAAGGATTTATCTTTAGCTCGTGTAAGGTTTCAACTACTTTTTTAACTGTTTTCACCCTTGGAAAATATTTGTTACCCCTCTCACCCATATGCAGTTTAAAAAGTGTTTTTTCACCAACAAACGCTTTAAGATTAAAATTGTCAAATGCTTCTTTTATCTTATTTTCATCTGTAAAAAATACTACTTTTTTCATTAAAAATTCTTCACCCTATTTTTTTCTCCCACTTTTTAACTTTTACAACTGCACCAAGACTGCTACCTTTTTTTATTTCTTCACGTATGCTGTTCTCATGTTCTTTTACATCAAGTGCACGATTCGCGATTTCTTGAGTTATCTCCTGCGGCACTACAACAAGACCTGAGTCATCACCTATTATCCAGTCACCTGTCCTTATTTTTTGACCGCCACAGGTTATCTCCGCACCTATCTCCCCTAGCCCTTTCGGTTCACCTGCGTTTGGAGAAACATACCTTGAAAATATAGGAAAATCTACTTTTACAATATCATCAAGATCACGAATAGCACCATCTATTACAACACCTGCAAGCCCTTTCTTTTTTGCACTATGCGTTGCAAGCTCACCCCATACAGCAGTTTTTCCGCCATTTACATCTATTACTATCACTTCATGAGTTTTTGCTTTGTCAATTGCCTCTACTGGTTTTGCCCAGTCTCCATCAATGGTTCTAACAGTAAGTGCACGTCCAACCATATGAAAACCTAGTTTCACAGGTTTTATATCACTTATCGCTCCTGATTTATGCATTGCATCAGATATATTTGGTGTTGATACAAGACTAAAAGCATGTTTTAACTCTGCTTTATCATATTTTTTAAAAAGCTCTGTTTTAACTATCTTTTTATCAACTATCGCTTTTTTTATTACCGCTGTAGCCTGTTTTACATCTTTTGCCTTTGTAATTGCGCCTCCAACAATTATTATACTTGCTCCAGCTTTAACCATCTCTGCCGCGGTTTCACTGTTAATTCCCCCTGCAACAGCAATTGGTATCTTTGTTTTTTTAACTATTTTTCTAAGAGTATCTATTGGTTTTTTACCTATCATCTGCTCATCTATTCCAACATGAATACATAGGTAATCTACACCTATTTTTTCAAGCTCTTCCGCTCTTTTAACCTTATCTTTTACACCAATTAAATCTATCATTATTTTTGTGCCGTATTTTCTTGCAGATTTTACGGCATCTTTTACTGTACTGTTATCTGCTGTGCCAAGTATTACTACTATATCTGCACCAGCTTTACTTGCCATCTCTGTTTCAAAAGCACCAGTGTCCATTGTTTTCATATCTGCAACAATTGTTTTATCAGGGTGTTTTTCTCTGAGTTTTCTTATAATCTCCATTCCCTCAGATTTTATAAGTGGTGTTCCCACTTCAAGGTAGTCCGCACCACCTTTAACAGCGTTATCTGCAATAGTAATTGCTCTATGAGCATTTAATAAATCTAATGCTACTTGCAAGATGGGTTTCATTAAAAAAGAGAATAAACAACGCGTTATTTAAAAGATGATGCTTAATCAAAATCTTTTATGTTTGCCTAAAAAACCTTTGAAAAGAAAACATTTATACAGAAACTTTATTCTGATATATCAGGATGAAAAATAAAAAAACTAAGAATTTTCATAAAAGATCCGCTGAAGATTTTAATGATTTTATTAAAAAATTAGAACTGCAGGCTATTGAAACTGCAGAAGAAAGAATCCCTCTTTACCTCAAAGTTGGTATAAAAGATGCTGATATGATTCTTGATGTCGGCTGTGGCTCAGGCATGGTAACAAGAGATATCGCTCATCTTACCAAAGGAAAAGTAATTGCTGTAGACGGCTCAAGTCAGATGATAAAAGTAGCAAAAGAAGTATTACGCAATTATGATAATGTCAAGCTTAAAAAAGAAAACGCTGAAAAACTTTCCTTTAAAGATAACACATTTGATATAGTCACATGTAACCTTTTTTTAATGTGGGCGGATAAACCGCAAAAAGTTGTAAATGAAATGACACGTGTTACAAAACCTGGTGGAATAGTACTTGCATCATTAGAACCTGATTACGGTGGTAAACTACACTACCCTGAAAACCCCCGAATTGATCCTATTTTTGCAGGGGAAGCAATAAAAAAACGCGGTGGCGATCCACATATCGGACGTAAGCTTCGTCTTTTATTTGTACGTGCTGGTCTAAATACCCGGGTAGGTATTGGAAACAATCGCATCTGGAACTGTGATGAGGATAAAGCATATTATCATCATTCCCGTGATTTCTATGTAAAAGCCTTAAAAGACGCAGGTCTTTCCCAAGATGAAATAGATAAATGGGAGTTTGACTATCTTAAATCCTTGGATGAAGGCGTGCAGCTAAATTTTTTCCCACAATTTTATGCAATCGGGCATAAACCAAAGTTTTTATAACCCAATGTAAAATTTCATTTTCTGATAAATAATGAATGCAAAGAGTATTAATGGTAGAAAAATTGCTGAAAAAATACGAAACGATGTTTCAAAAGAAGTCTCTAATCTTTACAAGAAACATGGTAAAAAACCTAATATTGTATCTGTAATGGTAGGTGAAAACAAAGAATCAAATCTTTATCTTAAACTAAGAGATAAAGCCTGTGAGCAAGTAGGTATTTCTTCATCTCATATTAATTTTTCAGCAGATAGCACTGAAGCGCAAGTTATTGATAAAATATCAAAGTTAAACAATGATTCCACTGTTCATGGTATTTTAGTTCAGCTACCCCTTCCAAAGCATATATCTGCAAATAAAATATTTGAGATATTAAAACCATGCAAAGATGTCGAAGGTTTTACAGCTGAGAATATAGGCCGTATGTTACTAGGTGATGAATTTATCATACCCTGTACTCCTCTGGCTGTTTTAAAAATACTTGAACATGAAAAAGTAGAGCTAAAAGGAAAAGATGTTGTTATAATAAATCATAGTACGGTTGTTGGAAAACCTCTTTCTGCTCTTTTTCTTAATAGAGATGCATCTGTTTCTGTAGTTCATGTATTTACTAAAGATCTAAGATCATATAGCAAAAAAGCTGATATTTTAGTATCTGCAACAGGCGTTGCAGGAATTATTAAAAAAGATCATGTTAAACCCGGTGCTTTTATTATAGATGTAGGAATAATTCAAACAGAATCCGGTGTGGTAGGTGATCTGGATAAAACAGTTGAAAAGACCGCTGGAAAGATCACTCCTGTTCCCGGTGGTGTAGGACCAGTAACAGTTGCTTGTTCTCTTTTAAACATGCTTAAAACATATAAAAACTGCATCAAATAAATTTTTTTTATGCCTCGCTTTTACTAAACATATAACTTCCCAAAAACAAAGTTATAATGCAGATAATTAGCACTGCCGCTAGATTAACTAATATTGGTAGAACTGTAGTTTGAGTTCCAATTAAACTTCCTCTAATTCCATCTACCATATAAAACAAGGGGTTGAAAAAAGCAATATTTTTCATTATTTCATTTTGTGTAACTGGAAAAAACGCTGAAGACAAAAGCAAGAGAGGCATCATTACAAGATTCATAATTATTGGAAACGATTCAAAATTACTCATCTTTGAGGCAAGTATTAAACCAAAACCTACTGCTGTAAAAGCCATTAGTACCATAAAAATTATTGCAAACATTAATCCGATAGCACCTGTGATAGGCATTCCAAGAAATATTGCAATAATTAAAATAAAAAAACCTTGTGTAAGAGACGTTGTAGCACCCCCTAGAGTGCGTCCGATTATTATAGATAATCTACTTACAGGTGCAACAAGTACTTCCTGTAAAAAACCAAATTGTTTATCCCATAAAACAGAAACACCAGCAAACATGCTTGAAAAAGTAATAGACATTGCAATAACTCCTGGTGCAAAAAAATGAAGGTAGTCCTCTTCAAATTCACCTATACTTATAGTTCTGAAACCTGAGCCCAGAATAAACAAAAAAAGCAACGGCTGTACAACACTTACAATAATACGGCTTTTTGAACGGGAAAATCTTTTTATCTGTCTCAGCCACATTACATATATCGCTTGCAAATCAAATATTTTCATAATTTTTTTTCACTTTTTAATCTTCTGAATCCATACTAATCTTGTTTATTTTTTCTTCCTGATTTGTAATAGTTCGCCCAGTGTATGAAATAAATACGTCATCTAAAGTAGGCTTTCTAACACTTATTGATTTAATTTTTATGTTTTGTTTTTGTGCGATTTGAATTATCCTTGGTATTTTTTCATCGCCTTTTTCAGTTCCAATTGTAAGACTATTATCATACTGTTTTATTTTGTTTGTCCATTCTTCTTTTTCAAGTATATCCCTAAGTTGTGATAGATTATCACATGATAACGTTATCACATCTTTTCCTATCGATGTTTTAAGGTTATTAAGTTTATCAATAACAAGTATTTTCCCTTTATCAATTATTCCTACACGATCACATAAATAATCTGCTTCATCCATGTAATGTGTTGTTAAAAAAATCGTTGCTCCTTCTTCTTTGTTCATTTTTTTAACATATTCCCAGATTGTACGACGGGTTACCGCATCAAGCCCCAGTGTAGGCTCATCTAAAAAAAGTACCTTGGGATAATGCATTAAACCTCTTGCTATTTCAAGTCTTCTTTTCATACCACCTGAATAATTTTTAACTAAGATTTTTCTTTTTTCCTCAAGATCAACTAATCTGATTACTTCGTTTATTCTTTTTTTCCTATCAATTTTTTTAAGCCCATACATCCGAGCATGATAATCTAGATTCTCTTCTCCTGTAAGATCGGTATCTAACGCAGGATCCTGAAAAACTATACCTATGTTTTGTCTTACTTGATTTCTTTGTTTGACAATGTCATAACCTACTATATCTGCATTTCCTTCTGTAGGATTAAGCAGTGTTGTAAGCATCTTAATAGTAGTTGTTTTCCCAGCACCATTGGGACCTAGAAAACCAAATATTTCACCTTTTTCAACAGAAAAAGAAATGTTATCTACGGCTGCAAGCCTTTTAAATCTTTTAGTAAGATTGTTAACCTTTATTATCGCCAAAACCATTAAATCTCCTTATATCGGTTTCTTCTGAATCCCTCCTAATTTAATAAAGGTATCCTCTTTTTTACTTTAATCAAAGGTTTTTTATTCTAAGATTTATTGAAAGATTCTTTGTTTATGGATTTCTACTCAGAAATAATAGGCCTTATTCTTTCAAAAAAGATACAAAGCAAAGAAGATCTTCACAAAACAAAGGTTTGCCTTTGTAAAAAATATAAAATCAATAAAATCCCACGGGACAGTGAGATTCTTGCAAGGCTTCCAGATGATTTTACATATGAAGAAAACGAATATGCAACTTCTTTACTTCTTAAAAAAGCAACACGCAGTATATCTGGTGTTGCAGTAGTTGCAGTAATGACCAGTCCTGCTAACTGCCCTCATGGTCTTTGTATTCCATGTCCAGGTGGCCCCAGCACAGATACCCCTCAAAGTTACACCGGTCATGAACCTGCAGCACTTCGGGCGGTTTTAAATAATTTTGATCCTTTTCTACAGACCCGGAATCGTGTTGAGCAGCTAAAAGCAATTGGCCACCCCGTGGATAAAATTGATTTTATTATTATTGGTGGTACGTTTACTGCTCGAAACCCTTTTTATCAGGATTGGTTTGTCCGCCGTTGTTACGATGGTTTGAATAACAAAGAATCAAAATCTTTAGAAGAAGCAAAACTATTTAACGAAAAAGCTGAGAGCCGCTGTATAGGACTTACTGTGGAGACACGTCCAGATTGGTTCAGACTCAGGCATGCAGATATGACACTGTCGTGGGGTGCTACACGTGTAGAGCTTGGTGTA